>JALOOS010000005.1 GCA_025454275.1 Desulfobacterales bacterium
TTGGCGTAGATGACCTTGCTGTCGCCGGGCGCGTAGAAATCCTCGAGCACCGATGCCGTGCGAAATCCCGTGCGCTCATAGAAGGCGCGGGTGCTGGCATACTGCGGCCGGCCCGAAGTATCCGCGTAGAGCGTTGCCCCTCCCGCCTGACGGATCAACCGCTCCACCTCCATGAGGATCATTCGCCCGAGGCCCTTGCCCTGGTTGTCGGGGGCCACCACGATCCAATAGAGGTCGAAGGCCGAGACCGTCATGGGCACCGGCCCATAGCAGGCATAGCCAGTCGTCTGGCCGTTCCGCTCCATGAAGACGAAATGGTACCCGCTGGCCGCTCCCTTGGCGATACGCTCCAGCACAAGCTCTTCGGCGACGATCACCTCGGCGCGGCTGAAGAAGCCGGTGGCCTCCGCCAGGCGACGCACGCGCTGGGGGTCCTGGGGCTCCACGTGGTGCCGGAGCCGGTAGGTCGCAACGGCCGGCGGCGCCGCCCGGCGGCGCGGCGCGGCGGCGCAATGCGCGGCGGAGAGGCCCTCGAAAAAGGCGCGGGCGTTCATTCCCAGCGTGCGCGTCCGGTAGCCTCCCTCCTGCACGACCAGAACGGGGATGCCGAGCTCCCCGATCATCCGCCCGTTGTGGCGGAAATCGGTGCGGGTCAGCGTCCAGGTGCCGGTAGGGTCTCCTTTGGCGGCATCCAGTCCGAGCGCCACGACCAGGAAATCGGGGTCGAAATTCGCGATGCGCCGCAGGGCCGTCGCCAGCGCCTTGCGATAGCGTTCGCCGTCGATCGCCTCCGGCAGGGGCAGGTTCAGGTTGAAACCGGCGCCCTCGCCGCTGCCGATCTCGTCGCGGAAGCCTGAGAAATAGGGGTAGGCGAAACTCGGGTCCCCGTGGATCGAGACCGTCAGGACGTCCGGGCGGTCGTAGAAAATCTCCTGTTGGCCGTTGCCGTGGTGGTAGTCGATGTCGAGAATGGCCACCCGACCCTGCCGGCGCAGGAATTGGGCGGCGATGGCCGTGTTGTTGAAATAACAAAACCCGCCGAAGGCGCGCCGCTCGGCGTGGTGACCCGGCGGCCGCACGAGGGCGTAGGCCATCCGCCGCCCGTGGATGAGCTCCTGGGCGGCGGTGAGGGTGCAGTTCACGGCGCCGCGCGCGGCGGCATAGGCGTGGCGGGTAATCGGGGTGAAGGTGTCGATGCAGAAGTAGCCGGCCAGCACCGAACGGTCTTTCGGGGGGCGGGCCTTGTTGCGGATCGGAAAGACGTAGGGATAGATGGGGTCGTCCTCCTGGATCTCGGCGCAGGTCCGGCGGAGGAAGTTCACGAAATCGGCATCGTGCACGCTGAGCAGGAGTTTTTCCGGGAAAACCGCGGCCGGAAGGATGTCGAACAGAGGGCCGGCGGCTATTTCCGACAGAATGCTGCGCACCCGCGCCGGGGCTTCGACGTAGCCGCGCTCGTGTACGTGGTGAATCGCATGCTGGTCGTGAAATACAAGGACGATCTTTTCGCAGGGGGTGCCGGCGAGGGCCGGGGCCACCGAGGCAGGCGTGAGGTAGCGGAACTCGCGGAGCCGGACCGGGTCCTCCGTAATGGAGGCGACCACCTTCTCCACATATTCCGGGGGAACGGCGCCGGCGTACTTGCGCTCCAGGATCGTGCGGGCCACCGCGCGCATGAAGTCACGCCCCGGCCGTTCGGTCCGGTCCAGCCCGTCGAACATCAGGTAGGGCATGCAGGTCTGGCCGGCCTTGTACGGGGTCTCGTAGGCCGTGCCGATGATCGGGCGCGCCCCGTAGCGCTCGTAGAACCTCAGCCGCGCCCGGTTGTCGGGGAGAAGCGCCTCCTGAGGGCAGAGGGCCGAATCATCCGGCAGGCATTCGAAAAAGAGGGCCTGGGCGCCGGAGGCCGCGGCCTCCTGGCGCACCCGTTCGTAGAGCGCACCGCCCACTCCGCCGCTGGCCCGGCCGACCCGGGTGGCGATCCAGTCGAGGTAGCAGAAGCGGATGCGGGGCTCGTGCAGGAGAACGGCAAATCCCAATACGCGCCGGCGGCCGTCCTCCGCCACCGAAAGGGTGGTGCGGAACCGTTTCAGAAAAGGGTCGTGGAGATGGCGGCCGAGCTGGTCGATTTCGGCCGCGGGGACGGCCGCGAAGCGGCTGCGCATGATCGCCTTCACCTGCTCCAGCGCGGCCCGGTTGACCGGCAGCACCTCGTCGTAAACGCGGCGGATGCGGAACATGACTCACCCCCCCTTGCGCCCGGCCGCAGCGATAATGCGCGCCACGGCCGTCTGGAAGGGAATGCCGGCTGTTTCCAGTGCGGCCGCAAAACCGGCATCAGGCGAAAGGCAGGGGTTGGCGTTGATCTCGAGGATCCAGGGCTCTTCCCCGCCATCGACCCGGAAATCGACCCGGGCGTAGCCGTTCAATCCGAAGAGCTTCCAGCAGCTCAGGGCCAGGGCTCCCAGCCGCTCCAGCAGGGCGGCATCCTGCCGCGGAAACTCGAACCGGCGAGGGGTGTGGCTGAATTCGAAGGAGTCCGGATCCCACTTGGCGCGGTAGCCGACGATGCGCGGCCGGTTTTCGGGATAGCCTTCGAAGAGAATTTCCGCCGGGGGCAGGAGTTGCGGGCCTTGGGGCGCGGCCAGCAGCGACAGGTTGAACTCCCGGCCGGCGATGAAGCACTCGGCGAAACAGGCGCCGCCGAGGCGCGGGGCCCTTTCCGGGAGCGCCGCCGCGGCTTCGGTCGCGTTCTGCATGAGCGTGAGATCCGTTTCGTCGAGACCGATCGAGGCATGCTCCCACACCGATTTGACGATCCATTGCGCACCCGGCGGCGTCTCCGGGGGGGCGGCCAGGTCCGGGGCGTCTGCCGGGAAAGGGCCGATCCAGGCCGGTGTCGGCAGGCGGGCCGCGGAGAGAAGCTGCTTGGCGAGGATCTTGTGGGAGGTGAGGGCGACGGCCTCCGCCGGAGCCCCGGTGTAGGGCAGGCCGAGGGCATCCAGGAGGCCGGGAACCAGGTGGATCAGGCGCCCCGTGCGGTCCAGGGATTCCACCAGGTTGAACACGCAATCGGGCGCAAGCTCAGCCAGGCGCCTCTTCGCCAGGGCCAAATCCAGGCTGCAGGGCAGGGGGACAGCCGTATGGCCGAGCGCGTGCAGGGCGGCCGCTACCGCGTCGACCTGAACCTCGACATCGCGTGCATCGGGTGCCTCATGGTCATCGACGGCATTGTGGGCGATGACTACGCGCATGGCCGCGCGCGCGCAGCGGGCACGGGGATCCGCATCCCGGCGGAGGCAAGGATCCGGGCGATCAGCTGGTCGAAGGAGATGCCGGCCAGGCCGCAGATGATCGGCAGATCGGAGTGTTCGGGATGCAGCCCGGCGAGCGGGTTCACTTCCATGAACTGCGGCCGGCCGCGCCGGTCGCAGCGCAGGTCGAGCCGGCCGGCGTCCCGGCAGCCGAGGACCCGCCAGGCGTTCAGGGCGATCGCTTCGACCTCGGCTACCAGCGGGTCCTCTTCCGGGCGCAGGAGCCGGTAGCGCACCAGCTCCTCGGAGTTCTCCTTGTTGTGATAGGAATAGACCTGCTGCTCGGCGGCCGCTAGAAGCAGCACTTCCATCGTCCCCAGGACCTCCGCTCGCGGCCCGGTGCCGATCACGGCGGTCGTGAACTCCCGGCCGGGCAGAAACCGCTCCACGAGCACCGGCTGCCCGTAGGCGGCGAGCAGGGCGCCGCAGGCCGGCGGCAGGGCACGCCGGGAGCGGACGATGGAGCTGGCGGAGACGCCCTTGCCGGTGCCCTCCGCCACGGGCTTGATGAAGTAGGGCGGCCCGAAGCGGATCTCCGCCGCCGCCTCCGGCGAGGCCGCGACGCCGAAATCGCAGGTGGGGATCCGGGCGTCGCGGATCACGTGCTTGGTCATGCCCTTGTGCAGGGTGAGGCTCATGACCAGCGGGTCTGAAAAGGTATACGGGATTCGGTAGGCGTCGAGAAGCGCGGGAACCTGGGCTTCGCGGCCGATCCCGGTCAACCCTTCGGCAATGTTGAACACGAGGTCCCAGCGGCCGCCCGCCGCCAGGCGCTCCACCAGCTGTTGGACGTTTCCGATCCGGTCGGTCTCGTGGCCCAACCGGCGGAGCGCCGCCTCGATGGCCGCAATCGTCTCCTCGCGGTCGAACTCGGCCGTTTCGTCTTCCGAGTACCCCCGCGCCAGGTACTCGCTCCTCAGATCGTATGTCAGGCCGATCCGCATGCGGGCGCGTTCCGTGTCAGGAACCGATCACGTCCGGGTAGCGGTACTGACGGTCGCAGTAGTTGCGCAGCAGCAGCATGTCCCCCTCGCGTCCCTCCACGTAGTTCGGCATCAGCGGGATTTTACCGCCGCCGCCGGGGGCGTCGATCACATAGGTGGGCACGGCGTAGCCGCTGGTGTGGCCCCGCAGGCCGCGGATGATGTCGAGGCCGGATTCGACCGCCGTGCGGAAATGGCTCGACCCGGTGATCGGGTCGCACTGGTAGATGTAGTACGGCCGCACCCGCATGCGCAGCAGCTGGTGACAGAGCGCGGTCATGGTGGCGACGTTGTCATTGATCCCCTTGAGCAGCACGGTCTGGGAGCCCAAGGGGATGCCCGCGTTTGCCAGCCGCTCGCAGGCGCGGGTCGCCTCCGGCGTACACTCGGAGGGGTGGGTGAAATGCAGGCTCATCCACAGGGGATGGTAGCGCCGCAGCACGCGGACAAGATTCGGGGTGATGCGCTGGGGCAGCACGGCCGGGACCTTGGTGCCGATCCTGAGAATTTCCACATGCGGGATCGCCCGCAACTGGGAGAGCAGCCACCCGATGCGCTCATCGTTCAAGGTCAGGGGGTCGCCGCCGGAGATCAGGACGTCCCGCACCGCAGGTGTTGAGCGGATATACTCGATGGCGCGCTCCAACCGCGAACGGCTGGGGTAGATGGCGCCGTGGCCCACCACGCGGGAGCGCGTACAGTAGCGGCAATAGGTCGAGCAGAAATCCAGCACCAGCAGCAGGACCCGGTCCGGGTAGCGGTGTACCAGGCCGGGGACCGGGCTCATGGAGTCTTCGCCCAGGGGGTCGTCGGCCTCCTCCGGCGTGGTGATGAACTCGGCTGCCGTGGGCACCACCGTCCGGCGCAGCGCCTCCTGCGGGTCGTCCCGGGAGACCAGGCTCATGAAGTAGGGCGTAATGCCGACCGGCAGCCGGGACTGGATTTTCTCGACCGCCGCGCGCTCCGGTTCGGAGAGGTTCAACATGCGCTCCAACTGATCCATGTGACGGATCCGGTGGCGGATCTGCCACTGCCAGTCATTCCACTCTTTGTCGGTTACAGCGGGGAAAAAGGTGCGGCGAAACGCGGCCGTCTTGGGGTTCGAGGCGGGGCGTGACCGGGAGGCCGGAAAGACCGAAACCTTCCCTCTTAAACGCGGCGTGATGTCGGGTAATGGGACAACGTTTTGAAGACAGGCTGCAGAACCGGGAGGTTCGTCCTCGTTTTCACCTGCCAGCTCCCCGCCTGACCCCGGCACGGAGGCGCTGACAGGTTGCTGAAAACTCGCCGCATCTGGTTTCATGGGTTGATTTGATCTCCTTTCTGTTTCGCAATGGTTCCCATTGCCGATTTGCTTGAATTCACATACATAAAGGAGTATGCTGGTTCCATCGGTGATGCTTTTTACGACGGAGGTGGTTCTGCCGGCCCCGCTGTGCGGCATTACCTGAGAATCAGCCCTTTACCCCCTCGATATGGTATTTTGGCGGCGAACCTAATACAAAATAAAGTGCATGTCAACAAAATATTCGCCCGGCCGGGTTTCGCTCTGCAGGCGATTGAAAGTGATTATACAATAAAATTCCGATGATTACAACATATTCCGGAGCTCCTTGCAGGGAGCCCCCGCACGCGTTTCATCATAATAACCATATGATATGATTAAAAGTGTTTTACGGCCCACGGCGTGCACATTATCGGCCGGTTTCTGTGAAACTTGAGTTTCAATCATCAGCTCCAACCTTTTGCGGAGAAAGGAGGTCGGTGATGCCTCGACCACCGAAACGAACGAAAAAGAGAGCCCCTTCACGGCGCCGGATCGAATTCGTCCTGGACAGCCCTCAGGCGAAACAGGTGATACTGATGGGGGATTTCAACCAGTGGGATCCCAAGGTCCACCCGATGAAAAAAGACTCCGGCGGCCTTTGGCGCCGGCGGGTGATGATCCATCCCGGGCGCTATGAGTATCGTTTCTGGGTGGATGGGGAGTGGGTCAACGATCCTCAGAATCCCGAGCGCTGTCCCAACTGCTTCGGCAGCGAAAACAACCTCATCACCGTGACGGATCGAACCGCGCCCGCCTGAGGCGTTGCGCCCGGGAACGGAAGCGGCTCGCGCAGACGAGTCACCGCGCGGAGCAGGTCTGCAGCGGAGATGCGCATGTTCAACTTCCTCTTCAAAAAGGAAAAGCAGCTCGAGTCCCTGATTTACCAGTATCTCGACCATTTCGGCCAAACCCGGGAGCACTTCCTCAAGGCCATGGACACCTGCCTGAACGAAGGCATCTGCGGCGAGTTCGTCTTCCTGACCGATCAGACCCACAAGTTCGAATCCAAGGCGGATGAGATCCGCGACGAGATCAACTACATGATGTACAGCCGCGCGCTGATCCCTGAATCGCGCGAGGACATCATGAGCCTGATCGAGCAGGTGGAGGTCATCCCGCGCATTTTCGAGCTGATTCTGCACATCATTCGCACCCAGAAGCTGAAGATCCCCGAGTTCGTGGTGCTCGAGGTGAAGGACCTGCTCCGCATTTCCGCGGAGAGCTGCGAACTGGTGAGCAAACAGATCGACCTGCTGCTCAGGAACCGCCAGGGCATCCGGGTGCTGCTGGCCACCATCGACGGCAACGAAAGCCACTGCGATCACATCGAGCGCAGCCTGATGACGAAGATCTTCGACTCCGATCTAGAGATCGTGCACAAGCTCCAACTCAAGGAGTTGATCGTGGCGATGGGCGAGATTTCCGACCAGGCCGACCGGGTCTCGCGGCGGGTGAATATTCTCACCCTCAAGAGGCGGGTCTGATGCTGCCGCTGTTGGGGGGGGTGTTCCTGGGCTGGTCCCTGGGGGCCAACGACGCGGCCAACTGCTTCGGCTCGGCGGTGGCCTCCCGCATGGTCAAGTTCCGGACGGCGGCTGCGCTGTGCGCGCTCTTCGTGGTGGTCGGTGCGGTGTTGCAGGGCCGCGCGGGCATCGAGACGCTCAAGGAGCTGACGGGGGTCAACCTGGAGCAAGCCGTGGTGATTACGGTGGCCGCCGCCCTGACCGTAAGCATCATGACCATAACCGGCCTGCCGGCCTCGACCTCCCAGGCCGCGGTGGGGGCGATTTTGGGGATCGGCTTCTTCAACCAGGACCTGAACCTCGCGGGGCTGGGCAAGGTGGTGGCCTGCTGGTTCGGCACCCCGGTCGGGGCCGTGCTGGCCGCCCTGGCGCTCCACCAGCTGCTCGGTGCGGTCTACAACCGGCTGCCGATCACCCTTTTTCAGAGCGACATGCTGCTCCGGGCCGGGCTCATCACCGCTGGCGCCTACGCCTCCTACGCCCTGGGGGCGAACAACGTGGCCAATGCCACCGCGGTCTTCGTCGGGGCGGAAATGCTCTCGGTCTCCGCGGCCGCGCTGATCGGCGGGCTGAGCATCGCTTTCGGCGTGCTCACTTACAGCCGCGGGGTCATGGAGACCGTGGGGCGCAAACTGGTCCGGCTGGACCCCTTCTCAGCGCTGGTGGTGGTTCTGGCCGGAGGGGTGACGGTGCACTTCTATACGCTCATGGGGGTGCCGGTCTCCACCTCCCAGGCGGTGATCGGCGCGGTGCTCGGCATCGGTATCATCAAGGGGGTGCAGACCATCCGGCGCGCGACGCTCTACGGGATCCTGGCGGGCTGGTTTCTGACGCCGCCGGTCGCCTGCTTCATCGCCATGTGCATTTACTTCGCGATGCACCTGCAGTACGTCCCGCGCTGACGACTCACTTCTCGAGTGCGATCTTCAGGACATCCGTCATCTTGTCGACGAAGTGAAAGCGGATCTCCTTCTGCACCTTTTTGGGGATGTCCTCGATGTCCTTCTGGTTCTCCTTGGGCAGGATCACGGTTTTGATGCCCGCCCGGTGGGCGGCCAGCACTTTTTCCTTGATGCCGCCGACCGGGAGCACCCGGCCGCGCAAGGTGATTTCGCCGGTCATCGCGAGATCCCGGACCACGCGCTGCTTGGTGAGAAAAGAGACGAGCGCCGTCAGCATCGTGACCCCGGCCGATGGCCCGTCCTTGGGGATGGCCCCGGCGGGGATGTGGATGTGAATGTCGAGGTTTTCGAAGGTCTCCTCGGAAATTCCCAGCCGCGAGGCCTTGGTGCGGATGAAGCTGAGCGCCGCCTGGGCGGACTCCTTCATCACATCGCCGAGCTGGCCGGTCAGAATCAGGCGGTCCTTGCCTTTCATGCCGGTGGCTTCCACGAAGAGGATGTCGCCGCCGAACTGAGTCCAGGCGAGCCCGGTCGCCACCCCGGGCGTCGAGGTGCGGGCCTTGGCCTCGGCGGTGAACTTCACCGGGCCCAGGTATTTGGCGATGGCCTGGGTCTTGATCGTCTCAGAGGTGACGCTCCCCTCGGCGACCCTGCTCGCCACCCCGCGGCAGATGGTGCCGATCTCCCGTTCCAGGTTGCGCAGACCCGCCTCGCGCGTGTAGCCGGAGATGATGTGCCGCAGGGCGCCGCGGCTGAAGCGGACCTGTCCGGCTTTCAGCCCGTTCGCCTCCCGCTGGCGGGGGATGAGGTGGCGCTCGGCGATGTGAACCTTCTCGTCCTCGGTGTAGCCCAGAAGCTGCAGCACCTCCATGCGGTCCCGCAGGGCCGGAGGGACGGTGTCGAGGATGTTGGCCGTGGCGATGAACATCACCTTCGACAGGTCGAAGGGGACATCGAGGTAGTGGTCCTGGAAGGAGTGGTTCTGCTCGGGGTCGAGCACCTCCAGCAGGGCCGAGGAGGGGTCGCCGCGGAAGTCGGCGCCCAGCTTGTCGATTTCATCCAGCATGAAGACCGGGTTGTTGGACTCCGCGCGCCGGATGCCCTGGATGATCCGTCCCGGCAGGGCCCCGACATAGGTGCGCCGGTGGCCGCGGATTTCGGCCTCGTCGCGCACCCCGCCGAGCGACATGCGGTGGAACTTGCGTCCCAGCGCCCGTGCGATCGACTGGCCGAGGGAGGTCTTGCCGGTGCCGGGCGGGCCGGCGAAGCAGAGGATCGGCCCCTTGGAGTCCGGCTTGAGCTTGCGCACGGCCAGGTACTCGATGATGCGCCGCTTGGGTTTCTCCAGGCCGTAGTGGTCGTCGTCGAGCACCTTGCGGGCTTTTCTGATGTCGAGGTTGTCCTCGGTCCCCTGGTGCCAGGGCAGAGCGGTCAGCCAGTCGAGAAAGGTGGTGGCGACCGTGTACTCCGCCGAGGAGGGATGCATGCGCGCCAGGCGCTCCAGTTCGCGGTCGGCCTCCTTGGCCGCCTCCGGCGGCAGGTTCTTCTCCTTGACCTTGGCCCGGTACTCTTCGATCTCCACCGAGCCCTCGTCTTTTTCCCCCAGCTCGCTCCGGATCGCCTTGAGCTGCTCGCGCAGGTAGTACTCGCGCTGCTTTTTGTCCATGTCCTCCTTGACCTGGTCGTGGATCTTCTTGCCGAGCTCAAGGATTTCGAGCTGCTTGTTGAGGATGCGGCTGACGAGCTTCAGGCGTTCGCCGACCGGCAGGGTTTCGAGCACCTTCTGTTTTTCCTCCATGGAGGCGTTGAGGGAGGAGGCGATCATGTCGGCCAGGGTTCCCGGCTCCTTGATCGACTGCGCCATGTACACCACCTCGGCCGGCAGCGTCGGGGAGTGCTGCACCACCCGGGCGAAGAGGTTGACGACGGTGGTCATCAGCGCCTCGATCTCGGTGTCCCGGGCGGGGTCCTCCTCCAGGTGCTCGACGGCGGCCTGCTGGAAGGGCTTGCCCTCGGCCGGCTGAATCTGCTTGATGCGGAAGCGGCCCAGCCCCTGCACCAGCAGCTGGGTGCGGTTCTCCGGGGTCTTGGCCATCTTCAGGATCATCGCGCTCGTGCCGATGGCAGCGTAGTGGTCGGCGGGCGGCATGGCCTCGGGGTTTTCCGCGGAGCGGGCCGGCACCATGCCCAGCATGCGGTCCTTGGACATGGCCTCGTCGATCAGCTGGACCGAGTCCGGGTGCACGACCATGAGCGGGAAGACCATTTTCGGGAAGAGCACGTTGTCGGTGATGGGCAGGACGGGCAGGACCCCGGGCATCTTGGCCGCGCCCGGTTGCTCCGGCGCTTTTTCGTCAGTCATCGTCGTCTCCCTCTTTTGCGGCCGTGACGGCAGCCACCGCGGTCGCCGTGCAGGCGTCAGCGGGCGATTTCACGGTTATTCGTCGGCGATGGGCACCTTCACTGCCTGATCGGTGGGCCGTTTCACCAGGCGGATTTCCAGGAACCCGTTCTTGGAGGCCGCCGATACCTTGTCCGGGTCGATCGGGCTCGGCAGGAACAGGATGCGCTCGAAACGGCCGTACTGGATCTCGGCCAGCCGGTAGGTGTTTTCCGGGCCGCAGGCCGGCGCCTGGCGTTGCCCCTGGATGCGCACCGCCTTGCTGCTGATCTCCACCTCGATGTCCTGCCCGGAGACGCCGCCGACCTCCGCCATGATCACGATCTGCTCCGGCGTTTCGTACATGTCCATCGGCGGCCGCCAGGTCCGTTCGGACAGCATGAAGGAGGGGCCCATCGAGCCGAGCATGTCCTCCAGGGTCTTTTCAAAACGGGAGGAGAGCTCATCGAAGTTGTCTCCGAATCGAATCTTGAAGAATTCCATGGCGAGTTCCTTGATCGTTGAGGGTCCTCGGGAAGGATGCGCCGACTGATCCGGTGGAAGTGGTTTTACAATCCCGTCTGACGGCCGCGGGTCCCACCGCGGCGGGACCCGCGGCCGTGATCCGAGGTTATCGAAACGCTTCTAGCACATGTCGGAGGGCAAGTAAACCCATGCCGAACGCAGGGGGCGGCCGGGTGGGGAGGAGGTTAGACACCCTCCGGTGCTCAGAGCGCCTCCGGCACAAAGGCCACGACCGCGTCGATCGCGGCCGCATCGCAGAAGAGCATCGCCAGCCGATCGAGGCCGAGTGCGTTTCCGGCGCAGGCGGGCAGGTCGGCCAGTGCCGCAAGGAATCGCTCCGGCAGCGGGGTCACGGTTTTTCCGGCGGCGCGCTGGCGCTCCTGCTCGGCTTCGAATCGGCGCCGCTGCTCGCGCGGCTCGTTCAGCTCGCTGAAGCCGTTGCAAAGCTCCAGGCCGCCGATGTAAAGCTCGAAGCGTTCGGCCACCCTTGGATCGCCGGGCTTCAGGCGGGCGAGAGAAGCGTGTTCGGCGGGGTAGTCGACCAGGAAGGTCGGCCGCTGTCGGCCGAGATGAGGTTCGATCGCAAGCCCCATCCATTCGTCGAAGCGGCCCTGCGCCAGGGCCTCCGCGACCGGAACGGGAGCGAAGCGGGAGAAGGCTTCGGCCACGCTCAGCCGCTCCCAGGGCAGGGAGAGATCGATCGCAAGCCCCTGGTAGGTGAGCGTTCGGTCCGAGCCCAGCTCGCCCGCAATGGAGCGCACCAGCGCCTCGCAGTCGCGCATCAGGTCGTTGTAGGAGGCGCCGGCGGCATACCACTCGATCAGGGTCATCTCCGGCAGGTGCCGCCGCCCCCGCTCCGCCTTGCGGAAACATTTGCTGATCTGGAAGATGCGTTCGCAGCCGGCGGCGAGCAGCCGTTTCATGCAGATTTCGGGCGAGGGCTGCAGCACCCACCCCTCGGCGGTGATGAACTCGATGTGGGCCTCGGGCAGCGCCGCCGGCAGGCGCAGCGGGGTCTCCACCTCGAGGTAGCCGCCGGAACGGAAGAAACGGCGGACAGCGTCCACGATTGCGGCGCGTCGCTCCAGATTGCGTTGGTTGGGGTGCGGCATAATTTAAAATCGGGCAGGCCGGCGCACCCGCCGCCGGGTCGTTGCAGCCTCGCGCATTTGCTGATATGACCTCTCTACATCATGATATTTCCCGGCGTCAAACGCGCGCCGGCCGAGGCCGCCGGGAGCGGTCACGACCCGATCCGCCGGGGCCGCTCAGACGGCCGATCGGATGACGCCGACGAAAGGACATTCAGATGGCCAAATCGCAGGATGTGAAGAAGGACGCCAAGAAGCAGCCCAAGAAAACGCTCAAGGAGAAGCGCCAGGAGAAGAAGCTGAAGAAAAAGCAGTAGCCATGTTTCCTGCGCCGCCGGCGGCGCAGGAAACATTCATGTGCACAAAAAGTTCTCGCCGGGCGGGATGGCCTGCGGTCGCATTCCTCTTCCGGGTGAGTCCCTCGGGGCTAGTAGCGCCGGCCGCCGCCGGCGCCGCGCGCGAACCCGGAACCGGGACGGCCGCCGCGGCCGCCGCCGAAGCCGCCCTCCCGCTCTTTGCGCTCCCGGGCCTCGCTGACGGTGATCCGCTTGCCGCGCAACTCCCCTCCGTTGAACTGCGCGATCGCCTTCTGGGCCTCCTCCTCGCTTTCCATCTCCACGAACCCGAACCCTTTGCTCTGGTTGGAAAACCGGTCCTTTATGATGGCGACGGAGGCCACTTTGCCCACGGATGAAAAATTGTGGGTCAGGTCCGTTTCCGTGACATCGCTCGCCAGATTGCCGATGTAAAGCCGCTTGTTCATGATCCAGATCCTTTCATTTTCGTAAAGGGTGGGGTGCCGGGCGGCCGCTGATGCGGACAGAAAAAAACCACCACACTTTGTATAGTGTGGTGGTCTCATCCGACACTTCAAAATGTTGGTCCACCCCTGTCGGCCGCGGCGGCCATCGATATCGTTCCGCTGGGGCAGTGATAAACTAACCCAAAACAGGTGGCCGGTCAAGGGCATATTTCGCTTCCGCAAACACCGATTGCTTGAAACCCGTCCGAAATTTAGATAAATTCAACAGATAGGGCCGTAAAAAGGAGGGCCGTGAAAAAGCGCTTGATTCTTGTGGCATTCGTGCTGCTGGTGGCCGCTGTCGGCGCTCTGGTTCTATGGGGCCAACGCGCCCGCCGCGCCGCCGAGCGCTATTACTCCGGTACGATCGAGGCGACTCAGGCCCGCCTCTCCTTCCAGGTCAGCGGCCGGGTGCAGGCGGTTCCGGCGGACGAGGGCCGGTGGGTGCAGCCGGGCGAGGTCATGGCCATCCTTGAACGGGAGGAGTTCGACGCGCAGCTTGAGCAGGCGCGGGCGGCGTTGCGCCGGGCCGAGGAGGCGGTCAAACAGGCCGAGGTCGCCCTCCAGGTCGGCCGCCGGGTGCTGCCGGCGGAGGTCGAGCGGGCCGAGGCGGCCGTCAAGGCCCTGGAGGCGCAGCGCCTGCAGGCGGAGAAGGGATTCCGCATCCAGGAGGTCGAGCGCGCGCGGCTGGCGGTCGAAGCCGCCCGGGCGACGCTCGACAATGCCCGCCGGGAAAAGGAGCGCAACGAGGCGCTCTTCCGGAAGGGGGTCGTGGCCGAACGCACCCGGGACAATGCCGATCTGGCCTTCCAGACCGCGCTCCGGGAACACGGCCGGGCACTGGAGGCCTACCGGCTGGCCCAGGAAGGCTCACGACCCGAGGAGATCGATACGGCCCGCTCACGGCTCGAGGAGGGGCAGGCCGCCCTGCGGCTGGCCCGGAGCAACCTCCAGCGGCTGCAAGCCTTCGAGCAGGAAGTGGAGTCCGCCCGCGCCCAGGCGGCCGCCGCGCGCGCCGCGCTCCATCTGGCGGAGATTCAGCGCAACCGCACCGAGCTCAGGGCGCCCTTTGCCGGCATCGTTCTCAGCCGCAGCCTCGAGCCGGGCGAGGTGGTTTCGCCCGGCCGCGAGGTGCTCTCCATCGCCGATCTGAGCACGGTGGATCTCAAGATTTTCGTGAGTGAGACCGAGATCGGCCGGGTTGTGCCGGGCCAGGCGGTGGAGGTGCGGATCGATACCTTTCCCGACCGGGTCTACCCTGGGCATGTGGCCTACATATCTCCCCAGGCCGAGTTCACCCCGCGAATCATCCAGACCCCGCAGGAGCGGGTCAAACTGGTCTACCTGGTGAAGATCACGGTCGCCAACCCGAACCTGGAGCTTAAGCCCGGGATGCCCGCCGATGCCTGGTTGCGTTGAGCCGCCCCGGGACGCCTCCCGCGCGTCCGGAGACATCGCCGTGGAGGGGGTCAGCCGGCGCTTCGGCGCTCTCACGGCCGTCAGCGCGGTCTCCTTCCATGTTCCGCAGGGGGAGCTGGTCGGCCTCGTGGGCTCCGACGGCGCCGGCAAGACCACGCTCCTGCGGATGATCGCCGCCCTGCTGCCGCCGAGTGCCGGGTCGATCCGGGTGGGCGGCCTCGATACGGTGGCCGCCCGCACCGGCGTTAAACGGCGGATCGGCTACATGCCCCAGCGCTTCGGCCTCTACGCCGACCTCACGGTGGCCGAAAACCTCGACTTCGTCATGGACGTCGGCGGTATCTCCGGCGCCGAACGCCGCCGCCGCCGCGAGCGCTATCTTGCCTTTTCGAACCTTTCGCCCTTTGTCGACCGCCGCGCCGGGGATCTCTCCGGGGGGATGAAACAGAAGCTGGGCCTGGCCTGCGTGCTCGTGCACGAGCCCGCGGTGCTGATTCTGGATGAGCCCACCAGCGGGGTGGACCCGGTCTCGCGTCAGGAGTTCTGGGAGATTCTCTCCGGCATGAACGCCGCGGGCATGACGATCCTCTTCTCCACGGCCTACCTCGACGAGGGGGAGCGCTGCCGGCGGCTGCTCGTGATGCACAACGCCCGCATCCTGGCCGACGCGGCGCCCGGGGCGATCCGGGCCGGCTTCAGCTCGCTCGAGGAGGCCATGATCGCGCGGCTGCAGTCGGCGGACGCGGCCCTGAGCGAGGAGCGCCTTGGGACCTGATGCCGTCCATGTGACCGATCTCGTCAAGCGCTTCGGCCGGTTCACGGCGGTCGACCGCATCAGTTTCTCCGTGCGCCCGGGGGAGATCTTCGGGTTCCTGGGGCCGAACGGCGCCGGCAAATCCACCACCATCCGCATGCTCTGCGGGATCATTGCACCCACGAGCGGCGCGGGCCGGGTCGCAGGGTGCGATTTGATGGCGGAGCCGGAGCAGGTCAAGCAGCGGATCGGGTACATGTCCCAGAAATTCTCCCTCTACCCCGACCTGACCCCGTTCGAGAACATCCGTTTCTATCTCGGGATCTACGCCGTGCCGGAGCCCCAGTGGGCCGAGCGCAGTGCCTGGTGCCTGCAGTTGACCCGACTCGAGGCGGTCCGCAGCCGCCTCACCCGGGAGCTTCCCCCCGGCTGGCGCCAGCGCCTGGCGCTCGGCTGCGCGCTGCTCCACCGTCCGCAGCTGCTCTTTCTGGATGAACCGACCTCGGGGGTCGACCCGGTCACCCGGCGCCGTTTCTGGGACTTCATCCGCGGGCTTGCGGCCGAAGGGGTGACGGTCTTCGTGACCACCCATTACATGGACGAGGCCCGCCACTGCGACCGCGTGGTGATGATCAATGCCGGCCGGATCGTGGACGGCGGTCCGCCGGCGGAGATCGTCCGCCGCGCCTGCCCCGATCGGCCGGCGGCCGACCTGAACGACGCCTTCGTGGCCCTGGTGCGGCGGGGTGTCCCATGACGGCGCGCACCATAGCGGCCATCGCCCGCAAGGAGAGCCTGCACCTGATGCGCGACCCCCGCAGCCTGGTGCTGGCCTTTGCCATCCCGGCGCTCCTGATCCTGCTCTTCGGGGCGGCCCTGAGCCTGGACGTCGAGCACATCGCCACGGCGGTGGTCGACCACGACCGCACCCCCGAGAGCCGGGATTTCATCCGCCGGCTGGATGCCTCCGTCAGCTTCGACGTGACGCGCCATGCGGCGAGCGCGGCCGAGCTGACCGACCTCCTCGACCGCAACCGGGTGGTGATGGGGGTCGTGATACCGCCCGGCTGGGCGGCCGCGCTGCGGGCCGACCGCCCCGCACCGCTGCAGGTGATCATCGACGGCAGCGACCCCAACACCGCCGGCAACACCCGGGCCTTCATCACGGCTTTCATCGCCGGGCTCAACGAAGGGCAGTTGATCGATTTCCTCAACCGCGGGGGGCTGGAGCCCATCCAGCCGCCGGTGGAGGGCCGCATCCGGGTGTGGTTCAACGAAGACCTGCAGAGCCGCAATTTCATCGTGCCCGGGATCATCGCGGTCATCATCATGATCGTGGCGGCGCTGCTCACCTCGCTCGTGATCGCGCGCGAGGTCGAAACCGGCACCATGGAGACCCTGCGCACCCTGCCGGTGGGGGCCGCGGAGCTTTTCCTCGGCAAGGCGGGACCCTACTTTCTGATCGCGTTGGCCGATGTCTTCCTCGCCATCCTGATGGGGCAGCTGCTCTTCGGGGTGGTGATGCGCTCCAGTTTCTGGTTGATGGTGCTCGCCTCGACGGTCTACATCGGGGTGGCCCTCTGCCTGGGGCTGCTGATCTCGACCGCGATCCCATCCCAGCTCGTGGCGAACCAGGTGGCTGTCCTGACGACCTATCTGCCCTCGCTCCTGCTCTCGGATTTCGTCTTCCCCCGGGCGAACATGCCGGTGCCGCTGCAGCTGCTCTCCCAGCTGATGCCGGCCACCTACTACATCGACATCCTGAACGGGCTTTACCTGCGCAACCTCTCGCTGCCCGATCTCTGGCCGAGCTTTCTCGTGCTCGCCCTGATGCTGGCCGTGCTGGCGGCGGCGGGCATTCTCGCCCTCGCCCGGGAGGGCCTCTGACATGAGCTGGCGGCGCGTGCGGGAGCTGATCCGCAAGGAGTTCATCCAGCTGTTCCGGGACCGCCGGAACCGGCCCCTGCTCGTCATTGCGCCGCTCATCCAGCTCGTGCTCTTCGGCTACGTCGTCACCACCGATGTGCGCGACATCCGGATGGCGCTGATCGATCTCTCCCGCACCCCGGAGAGCCGCCGCCTGGCCGACGCCTTCGACGCCAACCCGACCTTTCGCATCACCCACGTGCTCGAGAGCCCCGCGGCGCTGGACCGGCTGTTGGTCGAGCGCCGGGTGGACCTCGGGGTGCGGATCCCGCCCGATTTTGCGGCCGACATCCGCCGGGGGGATGAGCAACATGGCGGCTGTGCGCATCGCCTACGCCGCCAGCGTGATCGAGCGCTTCAACACCGAGCTCCTGCGCGAGCGCCATCGCGGGCGGATCGATTTCGGCGAGATCGACAGCCGCCTGCGCACCTGGTACAACCCCAACCTGGACAGCCGCTATTTCTACGTGCCGGGCATCGTCGCCTTCCTCGTGATGCTGCTCTCGCTGCTCTTCACCTCCATGGCCATCGTGCGCGAGACGGAAGCCGGGACCATGGAGCAGCTGATCGTGACCCCGCTCCGCCCCGCCGAGCTCATCCTGGGCAAGACCATCCCGTTCATTCTCATCGCCCAGGCCCAGATGGTGCTGGTGATCCTTTTCGCGCGGGGGTGGTTCGGCATCCCGATGGCGGGCAACGGGGCGCTGCTCCTGGCAGCGAGCTCGGTGTTCCTGCTGAGCACGCTCGGGATCGGGCTCCTTATTTCCACGGTCTCCCGGACCCAGCAGCAGGCCATGATGACCACCTTTTTCTTCATCCTGCCCTTTTTCATGCTGAGCGGCTTCGTCTTCCCCATCGCCCATATGCCGGCGCCGATCCAGTGGCTGAACCACGCGAACCCCTTGAGCCATTTTCTGATCATCGTGCGGGGGGTGTTTTTGAAAGGCACGGGGTTTTCCGTGCTCTGGCCGCAGTTCCTGGAGATGGCCGTCATCGGTTGCCTGGTCTTCACCGCTGCGATCCGTCGGTTCCGCAAACGCCTGGAATAGGCGGCCGCCCCTGGCGGGGATGGCCACGGACACGGCGCTGTGATATAAGCATCGGCTCAGCCGCGAGGCCTTATCATGTCTACCATCGAACTTGAAAAACTGCGGATCGAGAAACCCGCCCTGCGCCCGGGCGGCCGCCGCAAAAGGCGCCTCGCCGGGGCGGTGGTCCTGGTGCTGCTCCTGGCGGCGGCCGCGGCGGCCTACCGCCAGGGGTGGCTTGCGCCCGCGGTTGCGATCCAGACGGTCCTCGTCCAAAACATCCATCCCTCCCAGGCCCTCGCCCTGTTGAACGCGAGCGGCTATGTGGTGGCGGACCGCAAATCGGCGGTCGCCTCCAAGGTCACGGGGCGGCTCGTTTTCCTGGGGGTCGAGGAGGGCAGCCGTGTCACGCAGGGACAGGTCATCGCACGGCTGGAGAGCAAGGATGCCGCGGCGGCGCGCGACCGGGCCGGGCACAACGTCGCGGCGGCCCGTCACCAGCTCGCCCAGGCCCGGGCCGAGAAGGTCAACGCCGGCCTCGACTACGAGCGCAAGAAGGCACTCGTTGAAAAAGGCACGATCTCCCGCTCGCTCTTCGATGCGGCCGAGGCCCGCTTCCGGACCGCCGCCGCGGCCGAGGAGGGGCTCTCCGCCGCCCTGCTCGCGGCCAAGGCGGCCCTGGCGGAGGCCGAGGTGCTGCTCGACTACACCAACATCCGCGCTCCCTTCGATGCGGTGGTGCTGACCAAAAACGCCGACATCGGGGATATCGTCACCCCGCTCGCCGCCACGGCCGATGCCAAGGCGGCCGTCGTGACGATCGCCGACATGGAATCGCTCCTGGTCGAGGTGGATGTGTCCGAGTCGAACATCGGCCGGGTGGCGGCCGGGCAGCCCTGCGAGATCCGGCTGGATGCCTTTCCGGACAGGCGTTTTCCCGGGCGGGTGCACATGGTGCTCCCGACCGCCGACCGCAGCAAGGCCTCGATCACGGTCAAGGTGGCCTTCGAGGAGCGCGCCGCCGGGGTCCTGCCCGAGATGAGCGCCAAGGTGGCCTTTCTATCGCGCGCGGTCGGCCCCGACGAGCGGGAGCCGGTGGCGGCCGTGCCGGACTCGGCCGTGGCCCGGAGCGGCGGCGGCCCGCGACTCTTCCTGCTCGACGGCGAGAGGGTCCGTGCGGTGCCGGTCACGCTCGGCCGCCGCCTGGGCGAGATGGTGGAGCTGCGCGCGGGGCCAGCGATCGGCAGCCGCATCGCCGCGGCGCCGATCGCATCCTTGTCGGACGGGGCCCGCGTGTCGGTGACGAACCAGTGATGAGATGAGCACCGATCGCCCGGCCGTCGTCGAGATCCGCCGCCTGTCGAAATCCTACCGCCGCGGCACCCAGATCATCCCGGTCCTGGAGGGGATCTCCCTCACCATCGCCGCGGGGGAGTTCCTGGCCTTGATGGGTCCCTCGGGCTCGGGCAAGAGCACACTCCTCAACCTGATCGCCGGGCTGGATCGGGCCGATGCCGGCACGGTCACGATCGGCGGCATCGAGATCTCCTCCCTCTCGGAGACTGCGCTGGCCGCCTGGCGGGCCGCGCATGTCGGCTTCGTCTTCCAGTTCTACAATCTCATCCCGGTGCTGACGGCCTTCGAAAACGTCGAACTGCCGCTTGTCCTCACCGATCTCTCCCGGCGCCGGCGCCGGGAGCAGGTCGACACGGTCCTCCGCCTGGTCAACCTCCAGGACCGCAGCGACCATTATCCCGGGCAGCTCTCCGGCGGCCAGCAGCAGCGGGTCGCCATCGCGCGGGCGATCGTGACCGACCCGACCCTTATCGTGGCCGATGAGCCCACCGGAGACCTCGACCGGGTTTCGGCCGAGGAGGTGCTCGTGCTGCTCGAGCGCCTGAGCCGGGAGATGGGCAAAACCGTCATCATGGTGACCCATGACCCGCGCGCGGCGGGGCGGGCGGGGACCGTCAAACACCTCGACAAGGGGGTGCTGGCCCATGCTGGGGAAGCTCCTGTTCCGGAATGCCTTTAGGCACACCCTGCGCACCCTGCTCACCCTCTTCGGGGTGGCCGTGGCCGTTCTCGCCTTCGGGCTGCTGCGCACGGTGGTGGACGCGTGGTACGCAGGGGTCTCCGCGGCCGCGGCCAACCGGCTCGTCACCCGCAACGCCATTTCGCTGACCTTCTTTCTGCCGATCGCCTACGGCGAGAAGATCCGGGCCGTCGACGGGGTAGAGGCCCTCTCCCACATGACCTGGTTCGGCGGCGTTTACATCGACCGCAAGAATTTCTTCGCCAATTTCGCCGTGGACGCGAAAACCTACCTGGGGCTCTACCCGGAGTTCATCGTCCCCGAAGCGCAGGCGGACGCCTTCGGGCGCGACCGCAAGGGCTGCGTCGTCGGCCGGGGGCTCGCCCGGCGGTTCGGCTGGCAGGTGGGGGACGCGATCACCCTGCAGGGCACGATCTTCCCGGGGGAGTGGCCCTTGACCGTGCAGGCGATCTATTCCGGGCGCGACCGGAGCATCGACGAGAACCAGCTCTTCTTCCACTGGGACTATCTCAACGAGCGTCTCAAGATGGTAAGCCCGCGCCGGGCCAACTATGCCGGGATCTACGTCATCCGGATTGCGGAGGCGGGCGCGGCCGCGGAGGTCTCGGCGGCGGTCGACGCGCTTTTCGCCAACTCGCTGGCCGAGACACTCACCGAAACCGAACGGGCCTTCCAGTTGGGGTTTGTCACCATGAGCGAGGCGATCCTGATGGCGATTCGCATGGTCTCCTTCATCATCATCGGCATCATCATGGCGGTGGCGGCCAACACCATGATCATGTCGGTCAGGGAGCGGATGCACGAATTCGCGGTCTTGAAGACCCTCGGTTTCGGCGGGCTGCGCCTGGGCGGGCTGATCGCGGGGGAGTCTTTCGTGATCTGCGCGGCGGGCGGCGCGCTGGGGATCGCCGCCACCTTTCCGGCCCTGCGGATCATGTCCCACTACGTGAGCAACGTGTTCCCCGTGCTCGACATCACCGCCGCCACGCTGGCCTACGATCTCCTGGTGGTTCTCGCCGTGGCCCTGGTGGCGGCCCTTTTTCCCATCCGGCGCGTGGTCACGGTGCCGATCGTGGCGGCGCTCGGGAGGGTGGGGTGAACATGCTGGCTCGGCGGCTGACGACGCTGCTGACGGCCGGGGGCATGGCGCTCGTCGTTTTTGCCTTTGCGGCGATCGTGATGCTGGCGGAGGGGCTTGAAACCACGCTGGTCGATTCGGGCTCCTTCGCGAACGCGATCGTCATCCGCAAGTCCTCCACCTCCGAGGTCCAGAGCGGGGTCTCGCGTGGCGAAGCCGCCATCATCGAGACCCAGCCGGAGGTGGCCCTCGATGCCGCCGGGCGGCCGCTCGTGGCCAAGGAGGTGGTGGTGCTGATCAACCTGCGCAAGCGGGGATCGGAGAGCACCTCCAACGTCACGATCCGCGGCACCTCCCCGGCCTCCGCTGCGCTGCGGCCGGAGGTGCGGCTGCTGGAGGGGCGCGCCCCGCGTCCCGGGTCGGATGAGATCATGGTGGGCACGGGAATCGCGCGGCGCTTCCGGAACGCCGGGGTGAACGAAACGATCTCCTTCGCCCGGAGCGACTGGCGGGTCGTGGGCGTCTTCGATGCCGGCAACACGAGCTTCTCCTCGGAGATCTGGGGCGACGCGGACCGGTTCATGCAGGCCTTCCGCCGCCAGGCGTACTCCTCGGTGATACTGCGGATGCGGGACCCCGAGGGGCTGGCGGCGCTCGCGGAGCGCATCGCCTCCGACCCGCGCCTGGCCTGCGAGGTCAAGCGCGAGGTCGTCTACTACCGGGAGCAATCCGAGCTGACGGCCAAATTCCTGAGGATTCTCGGGACGGCGCTCACCCTGATCTTTTCGGTCGGGGCCGTCGTCGGGGCCATGATCACCATGTACGCCGCCGTGGCCAACCGCACGGCCGAGATCGGAACGCTCCGGGCAATGGGCTTCCAGCGACGGGCGATCCTGACGGCCTTTCTGCTCGAGTCCCTGCTTCTGGGCGGCACCGGGGGGGGTGCAGGAGTTGCGCTCGCATCCCTGCTGCAGACGGTGACGGTCTCGACCACCAATTTCCAGACCTTCGCCGAGCTCGCCTTCCGGTTCCGCCTGAGCCCGGCGATCGTGGGGGAGGGGATGCTCTTTGCGCTCCTCATGGGTCTTGCGGGTGGGCTGCTGCCGGCCGTGCGGGCGGCGCGCATGAACATCGTCGCGGCCTTGCGGGAAGCTTGAGTTTTGAAAAAAGGTCGTTTACAAACCAACCACGGGGCCATATGCGCCGGCCGGGCGCAGTTCCGGATTTGGAAAAGGAGGATGCGATATGATCGGGAAGACGATCGACGAACTGAAGGTGGGGGACAGTGCCGAGTTCTCCAAGACGGTGAGCGAGGCGGACATCTATCTCTTCGCCGGGATCACCGGGGATTTCAACCCGGCCCATGTCGACGAGGAGTACGCCCGTAAGACCTACTTCGCCACCCGCATCGCGCACGGCATGCTCTCGGCGGGCTTCATTTCGACGGTGCTGGGCACCCGGCTGCCGGGCCCGGGCACGATCTACATGCGCCAGGAGCTGACCTTCCTGGGGGCGGTCAAAATCGGGGATACCATCACGGCGAAGGCCGAGGTGATCGAGATCGACACGGCCAAGGGCCGGGTGAAGCTCCGGACCACCTGCGACAACCAGGAAGGCCAGCGGGTCCTGACCGGCGAGGCCCTCGTCAGCCCACCCCGGCCGCCGAAAAAAGCCGGCGGATAATCGCCCCGGAACCCCGCCGATCGAATTTCAGGCTGCTTCGGGATCAATCGGAGCGGCCGTTTCGGCTCGGCCGCATCGCTACTTCATGAGCAGGAGACTTGCGGCCATCATCAGCATCCCTCCCACGAGGCCGAGCAGGCTGTCGTGGTCCTTGCCATAAGACCATGATGCCGGCGACCCCGGCAAAGAGGATTCCCATCAGTTCGGCCGGGATCACCCCGCCCTCGCCCGCCACGACCCAGCGCAGCATCAGATAGGCGATAACCGCCCCCACGGGCTCCGACAATCCGCTTAGGAGGGAATACAGAAACGCCTTTTTCCGGTTGCCGGTTGCATAAAAAATCGGCACGGAAACGCTGATCCCCTCGGGGATGTTGTGCAACGCCACGGCGATGGCGATGGCGAGGCCCAGGCTCGGGTCATGCAGGGCCGCCAGAAACGTCGCCAGCCCTTCCGGAAAGTTGTGGATGGCGATCGCCAGGGCCGTGAACAACCCCATGCGCATGAGTTTTTTCCGTTTCATGCCGTCGCCGGCGAGTCCGGGGCCCGCGTCCGGATCGCACGTGCAAACGGAGGCCGTGCGGGCGTTGCCCGAAGAGGGGATGGTGTGCAGCGGTGCCGTTTCGGTCTCCGTGCGCGTCTCGTGCGGATTCTCCCCTGCGGGGATCAGCGCATCGATCATGCCGATCAGAAACATTCCGCCGAAAAAGGCGGCGGTATTGGCCCACTGCCCCCAATACTCGCCGTAGGCCGCCGTCAGGGATTCAAGCCCTTTGAAAAAAATCTCGACAAAGGCAACATACAGCATCACCCCGGCGGAGAACCCGGTGGCGACGGAGAGAAACCGGAAGTTCGTTCGTTTGGCGGTGAAGGCGATGATGCTGCCGATGCCGGTCGCCATGCCGGCGAATACGGTGAGTCCAATCGCAATGGCCACGTCGTTCATCGGTTTCCGGCCCTCCGGGTGCCACGGATGAAAGCGGCCTGATTGCCGGCCGCCGATTTCTTCGACGGCGCAGGAAAGCACCATATTCCAGCCGACAGCGGGCAATTGACAGCCATGGTAAACTCCTCCTTTTCGGTGGCGTACCCGTGTCACGCCGTCAAAAACGAAGACGTATAGAGAATTGAGTTCCGCCAGCGGCGGTGGGCCGGTTATTCCTGCGGCGGCCGCCCGCAGCCTCATCGCATCCGTTCTATGCCGTCCCTTGTCCTCCGGCGCCGGGGTCCAGCATCCTTCTCAGGGTCCTGGCGAGATCGCCCAAGGCGAGGGGTTTGAAGGCGAATTCCCGGATCCCGGCGGCGCGGGCCTTCTGTTCGTTGGCCTGGTCGCTGAAACCGGTGCAGAGGAGAATGGGCAGACCCGGTTTGATCCCGAGCAGCGTTCTGGCAAGGTTCACCCCGTTCATCTGCGGCATGGTCATGTCGGTGATGACGGCATCGTACCGGCCGGGGCCGGCGCTGAAGGCCTCGATCGCCTCGATCGGGCTGGTGCGCGTTTCAACGGTGTAGCCCATCCGTCTCAGCATCTGGGCGGTCATGTCGACGAGCGCCTTCTCGTCGTCCACCACCAGGAGGGTCTCGGAGCCCCCCGGAAGGGTCGCGGGGGAAGCGGGCGCCTCCGGCGGGGCGCCCTCGGCGACGAGGGGCAGAAATATTTGAAAACGGCTGCCTTTCCCAGCCTCACTCTCCAGCATGATAAACCCGTCGTGCGATTTGACGATGCCATGGACGACCGACAGTCCGAGCCCGGTCCCCTTGCCCTGCTCCTTGGTCGTGAAATAGGGATCGAAGATGCGATGCTGGATCTCCGGCGCGATGCCGGCCCCCGTGTCGCTGACGGTCAGCCGGAGGAACTCGCCGGGCTCGACGCCCGGTTCGAAGCCCGCCTGCTCGGCGCTGATCGTCGCCTTGTCGATGCGGATCTCGAGCAGGCCGTTTTCCTGGTGCTCCATGGCGTGCGCGGCGTTGGTGCACAGGTTCATCAGAACCTGCTGCATCTGGGTGGGGTTGCCGAGAATGGCGGATCCCGCATCCACGCCGATGTGGCGTTCGACCCGGATGCTGCTGGGAAGGGTGGACTTCAGAAAATCGTAAGTTTCCTGGACCACCGATTTCAGGTTGATGAGCATCCGCTGTTGTTCGTCCCGCCGGCTGAAGGTCAGGATCTGCTTCACCAGCTGCCGGGCGCGTGTGGCCGCGATCTGGATCTGTTGGACGGAGAAACGGTCGTTCTCCGGGGCCCCGTCCGACAGCATCAGCATGTCGGCGTTGCCGATGATGACGCTCAGGATGTTGTTGAAATCGTGTGCGATCCCCCCGGCCAGAACCCCGATCGCCTCCATTTTCTGGGCCTGCTGCAGCTGGGATTCCAATTTTTCGCGGTCCCGCTCGGCCTTGAGGCGGCTGCTGATGTCGGTGACGAAGGCATAGGAAAAGCCGCGGCCGTCTTTTTCGATGAAGTTTGCGGTTATCTCCACCGGGAAGCGGGACCCGTCCTTTCGCCGATGGTGGGATCGGACGACCCGAACCCCCTCCTGGGCGAGGATTCGGCGGTGGTCGGCCCATTTTTCGGGTGTGAAGTCAGGGTCGATCTCGAAAACGGTTCGCCCGACAAGCTCCTGCCGGCCGTACCCGAGGCTGCGGCAGGCTTCCGTGTTGACATCCAGGATCCGGGCCCCATCGCCCACGCGGAAGATGGCCACCGCCGCGTGGTCCAGGCAGAATCGCGCCAGCCGCAGCTCCTCTTCGGCCTTCCTGCGCTCGGTGACATCCTTCAGCGTCCCCTGGTAATACTGGATGCGCCCCTGGTCGTCGCGGATCGCGATCCCCTGGTTTTCGACCCAGATGATGCGGCCGTCCCGCCGCCGCATCTGAAATTCCAAGGGTGTCAGCCCGCTGCTGCCATCGACCTGCTGCATGAAGAGGCTGCGGTCCTCCGGATTCACGTACAGCTGCCCTGCCGGGAGGGAGAGAACCTCCTGCTTGGTCGCGTAGCCGAACATGTTCACCAGGGGCGAATTGACATCCAGGACGCGTCCGCCGGGCTCGGAGCGGTAGATCCCGATCGGAACGTTTTCAAACAGGCCGCGGTAGTGGTCTTCACTTTCCGAAAGCGCCTGCTGGGCCTCCCAGAGCTTTTCGAACGAGGATTGGATCTTCTTGAACTGATCGATGATCTGTTCGCGCATCCGGCCGAAAGCCGCGGCGAGTTCACCGATTTCATCCGGACGCTGCGCCAGAGGCGCCAATTCGGCGGACGGCTGCATGGTTTTTCCGAATCCGGCCGCCTCCCGGGCCAGCTGCTGAATGGGGCGCACAAAGCGGGCCGAGGCGCGCCGGCCCAGCCAGAAAACGGCGGTCAACGTGGCCAGCAGGATCACCCCCATGCCCCCGCCGATCCGCCACACAAGCCCCGCGCTGTAGGCCCGGTAGCTATCGGCGATCCGCCGGGCGCGCTCCCGCGTGAACCGGACCGGGGATAGGAACTCGTCCAGGTAGGTCGTGGCGGCCACCATCAGGGTGCGCCCCTCGAGCGGCGTCCGGACGGGCAGCATCACCATGAATTTCTGGGTCAGGCGCCGGTCCTCCTCGCGCCACTGGTAGTAACCCGACGACTCCCTTCCGGAGAGGGACGGCTCGAACACCGACCACCAGGAGGGCAGCGCCGCTGCCAGCGACGGCATGCTGAGGCCGATCAGCTCCGGGTTGGGATGCAGCCGCATCGTGCCGGTGCCGGCTTCATAAAGGCAGGTGTAGCCGGTCAATCCGACCTGTTGGACGGCGATAGGCCGGATCGCCGGGCTCGCCTGCAGCGCTGCGATCGTCAGGCCGGGATGGGCCGTGATATAGGCGTCCATTTGGCGGGCGGCTTCCTGGGCCCGGATGCGGATGTGGTTCTCGCCGTCTTGCACCATCTGGGCCTCGATGTCGTCCTTGAGCGTGTGCATGGAATCGTCGATCAAATCGCCGATGTGATCCTGCGCAAAATAGGCCCCGATGAGGATGAACACGAAAAAAGAGATGAAGGGCACCAGGGACAATACGAGGTAATCGCGGTTGAGCTTGTCGACGATTGAGTGTCGGGCGGCGTCTGTTTTCAACGCAAAAGACCCTCCAGCGGCTGTCGGTGCCTTCACGGGCATTCCGAGTCGGATCAGGTCCGGAGTATTCCGGCAGGCGGCGGGCCGGCAGGCATGAACTCGATCCTCAGCGGGTTCAAGTTGTTTTCAGGTCTGGATCGGGGATGGATTTCCCGCAGGCAAGTGCGGCCGCACGCCGGCTCCGTAGGGCATTATCCCATTTATGGGAGAAAGCATCAAGAAACAGGGACCGACGTTGCCACTGATCGACCCGGGTGTCGGGGAGCCGAAAGATCAGGGCGGGCCGTAGAGCGTGCCCAGGAAATGGTTCATCTGGCGGTACCACCAGGGCCAGTCGTGGTTGACCTCCGGGCCCCAGAAATCGACCCAGGCGGGGGTTGCCTTTTCGCGGAAGATGCGATCCAGTGCGCGGGTGTCCTCGATCGCCTCCTCCTCCCAGGCCCCCTGGCCGACGCAGACGATGATCCGGCTCCGTCGATACCAGTCGAGAAACCACGGGTCGTTCAGACCCGGCAGATAGGAGAGGGGTGAATTGAAATAGACCGCGGGGAGATCCTCCGGCCCCAGGCCGAACTCGGGACGGTCGAGCCGGTAGAGGCCGGAGAGGGCGATGGTCCCCTCGCAGGCGTCGGGGTGCTTGAGGAAGAAATTCACCGCATGGTAGGCGCCCATGCTGCAGCCGGTCGCCATGGGCCGCTCCCCCGGCGTGGCGCAGTGCCCGCGGATGAAGGGCACGACCTCCTGAACGATGTATGCATCGTAGGCTTCGTGGCGGGCGTTGCGCTCGGCCGGCGGGATGCCGGTGTGGTACCAGGACTCGGCATCCACGCTGTCGACGGCATAGAGCTTGATCCGGCCGGCGTTGATGAAGGGGGCGATTTCGGCCACCATGCCCAGCCCCTCGAAGTCGAAGTACCGACCCCGGGAGCAGGGAAAGACGATGAAGGGCTTGCCCCAATGGCCGTAGACCTTGAGCTCCATCCCGCGGTTGAGATGCGGACTCCACCAGTGGTGATGTTCGGTGTGCATGGCCCCTCGTTTCCGGTCAGCCGGAGCCGCCGGGTGCATGGATGAACCGGACCGCCTCGATCACCTCTGCGAGGTCCGGTGCGCGGAAGATGTAGCCGATGTCGCCGAGCGCACTGCGAAAGACCCCCGGAACGCTCTCCACCTGCAGGATCAGGTGGCCGAAGCGCGAGAGGACCTCCTGGTGAGCGTGCGCGTAGCGGGCGGTCTGCTTGCGGCTCGCGTAGCAGCAGTGGTAGCGCCGTTCGTAGTCGAGATCGGCGCGGCCGTGGACCAGGAGCTCGGCCCAGGCGCGGTAAATGTCGATGTCGGCCGTGTAGTTGAACATGTCGGTCGTGTAGCCGCCCGGGGGCCGCATGTTGACCTCGAGCGCCACGTACTCGCCGGCTGCGGTGCGGAAGAACTCCATGTGAAAGAAGCGCTCGCGCACCTCGAAGTGGGCCAGGCAGCTCCGCCCGATCCGTTCGAGCTCTTCAGGGATCTCCCTGAGGGAGTAGTAATAAATGTGGCGCTCCTCGTTTACGGTCTCCATGATGCCCTGGCTGAAGACATGGGCGGTCATGAAGAGCGGGTTTCCGGCCGCATCCGCCAACCCGTCGAAGGAGTGGATGGTGCCGGTGATGAACTCCTCCAGGATGTACGCCACCGGGGGGGGATTGCCGAAGAAGGCCTCGAGGTCGGCCGCGGAGTCGAGGCGGAAGGTGTCCAGCGCCCCCACTCCGATATCGGGCTTGGCGATCAGGGGGTAGCCGGTTTCGGCGGCGAGGGCGCGCCCCTCCTCGAGGGATCGGGCCACCCGGCCCCGGGCGACCCGCACCCCGGCCTGCCGGAAGCGCTCCTTCATCTTCGATTTGCGGCGAATCACGTCGATGCCCGCCCGGCGCACGCCGGGTATGTTGAAGTCGTCCCGGATCCGGGCCTCGGTGCCGAGCCAGTACTCATTCAGGGAGTCGAAGCGGTCGATTTTCCCGTAGCGGTGGGTGAAGTAACCGCAGGCCCGGATGAGGGCATCGTCATCGTGCATGTCGTCGACGCGGTAGTACTCGGTCAGCGCCGCGCGCAGCTCCCCGGGCAGGCTCTCGCAGGGCGCATCGCCGATGCCGAGCGCATTGGCCCCCGCCTGCCGGATCCGGGCCCAGAAGCGCCGGTAGTGCGGCGGAAAGTGGGGCGAGAGCAGCACGATGTTGCGGTTCATGTCGCCGGGCCTGTCTGCCGCAGGGCGGCGGCGATGGCGGGGATCTCGGATTCGTTGGGGGTGCGGAAGAGGTAGCGCACCCGGCCCATGATGTCCTGGTAGACCGCCGGGTTTTCGGCCGTCTCCACGAGCAGCGGCCCGTAGCGGGCGAGGATCTCCTCGTGGGAGAGGGTGTAAGCCTTATCGGTGCGGCCGATGTAGGCGACGGCGTATTTCTTCTCGCGCGGCAGCTCGACGGGCTTCCCCGTCACCATGCAGGCCCAGGCGCGGTAGAGGTCCCCGTCCACGCTGAAGTTCATCATGTCCAGGATGGCTCCGCCGGGCGGGCGGCTGTTGATCTCCATGGGGAGATAGACGCCCCCGCGCTCGAAGAACTCGAAGTGGAAGAACTTGCGGCGGATGCCGAACGCGGCGACCAGGGCGGCGCCGATCGCGGGCAGCGCCTCCGGAATGCGGCGGCTGACATAGAAGTAAGGGTCCGTGCCGCGGGTGTATTCGATCAGCCCCTCGCCGTAGACCAGCGTGTTGCCGAAAAGGATCCGCCCCTGCCGGTCGGTGAGCCCGTCGTAAGTGACGATCGGGGCGTCGATGAACTCCTCCAGGAGATAGCCGGCGGGGAGCTCCGGGAACACCGTGCGCAGCGCCTCCGGGCTCTCGACCCGGTGGGTGCCGCCGGCGCCCACCCCCTCGTCCGGCTTGAGGATCACCGGGTAGCCGACCTCCGCGGCGAGGCGCAGGGCGTCGTCCAGCTCGGCCACCGGCCCGCCGCGGGCCGCGGGCAGGCCGAGGCTGCGGAAAACCTGCTTCATGAGCGATTTTTTCTTGATCGTCTCGGTTTCCTGGAGCGAGAGCCCGGGCACGCCGAAACGCTCGTTGAGGATCGCCTCCAGCCGCAGCCAGGTTTCGTTGTGCGATTCCACGAGGTCGAAGGTGCCCTCGTGTCCCAGGGCGTGCTTCGCCTCCAGCAGCTCTTCGACGGCGCGCACCGCGCGCCGCCAGTTTTTGAGTTCGGTGCGCACATACCAGCGGATCGCGGCCCGCAGATCGGGGGCCATGGAGAAGAACTCGGTCTCCCCGATGGCCCACACCCGTGCTCCCAGGGCGTCCGCCTGACGGATGAAGTGGGTGTAGTTGGGCGGGAACTCGGGTGAAATGTAGAGAATGTCCATGGCCTCGTCTCCGGCCGGGTCGCACGCATCGGCCTCACCGGGCGATTCTAAGACAGGCGCAGGAGGGGTCAAGCCCGGCGGCGGCGATTCTCAGGCGAGTTCGTCGAAACGGCAGGTGAGGGAGACCCCTTCCCCGTCGAAGGCGCTCTTCACCTTGTAGGGCAGGGTCTTGAAGAGCCGGATCATGGCCTGGTTGCCCGGGGTGGTGTAGGCGATCAGGCCGAAGACCCCGTTTTCACGCGCCGCATCGGCCAGTTTGCGCAGGATGCGGCGCGCGATGCCCTTGCCCTGGTAGTTTTTGTTGACCGAGAAGGCCACCTCGGCCATGTTCGTCCTGGGCAGGAGCATGCACTCGCCGACCGCCACCACGCGGCCGAAGCCGAATTCACCCACCAGGGCGAGCAGGGTCAGGTCCTTGACGTAGTCGATCTGGGAGCGGGACTCGACCTCCGTGCGCGGGAAGCTGGTCTTCTCGTGCATGAACCGCGAAAAGATATCGTCCTTGTCCAGGCTGTAGAAGTGCTCCTGGATCCGGCGCTCATCGACCGGCTTGGCGGGCCGGATGGTGACTTCCTCCCCCTCGACCGCCATGGTCTCTTCGAGCTTCACCGGGTAGATGCCGCGCACCGCCTCGCCCAGGGTGCGCTCCGTGCCGATCAGGCCGAGCTCCTTGGCGTCGGCGAAGAGGCGCTCGCGGAAATCGGGGTGGGCGATGCTGATCATGCCCATCACCCGCTCCTGCAGGCTTTTCCCGAAGAGGTTGAAGATCCCGTATTCGGTGGCCACGTAGTGGACATCCGCGCGCGGCACGGCCACGTTGGTGTTGTTGAGGAGCGGTACGATGGTGCTGGTTCGTCCGTCGTCCGCGGTCGAGAAGAGCATGATGATCGATTTGCCGCCGGGCGAGCGCTTGGCGCCCCGCACGAAGTCGACGATGCCGGAGGTCCCCGCGAAGAAGGTCAGGGCCGAGGCCTCCACCTCCACCTGGCCGGTCAGGTCCATGGTGCGGGCGACATTCATGGAGACCATGCGGTGATGGCGCGAAATGATGAACGGGTCGTTGACGTAGTCGGAGGGGTGGAAGTCGACCGCCGGGTTGTTGTCCAGGAAGTCATACAGGTTGCGGGAGCCGATCGCGGCCGAGGCGACGATCTTGCCCTCGTTGAAACCTTTCAAACGGTTCGTGATCACGCCCTGGGAGTAAAGGTGCATGATGTCGTCGGTGATGAACTGGGAGTGCACCCCCAGATCGTTTTTTTCGCTCAAGGCCTGGATGGTCGCCTGGGAGGCGGCGTCCAGGCCGATCTGCAGGGTCGAACCGTCTTCGATCAGCCTCGCGATCAGCGTGCCGATGCGCGCGGCGGTTTCCGAGGCCGAGCCCGGGGGGACGGTCATGAGATCCTCGTCGTGCTCGACGATCAGATCCACGTCGTTGACGTGGATGAAACTCTGGCCGAGCACCCGCGGCATGTTCGAGTTCACCTGGGCGATGAGCAGGTCTGCGGAGAGGGCCGCGGCCCGGGTCACGTCGACCGAGATGCCGAGGCTCATCCAGCCGAAATCGTCGGGCGGCGAGGTCTGAACGAGCGCCACGTGGATCGGCAGCTTCTGGGAGGTGAAGAGGTCCGGGACCTCGGACATGTTCATCGGGGTGATGAAGCGCTTGTGACGGGCGATCGACTCGGCGTTGCTGGCGCCGAGATAGATGGTGCGGATGTTCAGGGCGAAATCCTGGGTCTGGTCGGCGAGCGAGGAGAGGGCGGCGGTCTCCCGGCTCATCAGCCGCACCACCTCGAGCCCGCTCAGCTTCCCGGCGGACTCGAAAAGCGCCTGGACCAGGGCCTGGGGCTGGCCGCAGGCCGAACCGATGAAAACGCGCTGGCCGGGCCGGATCAGCCGCATGGCCTCGTCGGCGCGGCGGCGCTTTTCGAGATAGGCATCCGCCCAGTAGGTGGATTTCGGCACGGCTCTTCTCCCGGTACGGTTTAAAATGGGGTAGGGGGGGTGCCGGTGTGCTGGATATCGGCCAGCAGGCGGCGGCACTGCTCGAAGGAGAGCCGGCGGACGAAGCCGATGGTCTCGATTTCGTTGCGGGTATGCGGATAGTCGCCCGGGGCGGGCACCATCTCCTCTTTGGCGAGCAGTTTGTTGTAAACCAGGGCGGCGGCGGCCAGATGGTCGTCGTGGAGGCTGCCCGGCCGCGCGGGGCAAAAAAGGTAGCGCAAAGTGAGGAGGTCGCCGGGGCCGAAGAGGTGAGCTCGCCCCGCATGGGTTCGATACACCGGTTCCAGGACGAAGCAGCGTGTCAGCCGGCTTCGCCCCGCAAGCCGCCGGCGCAGCTCCCTCCAGAGGGCCTGGTGGATCTCACCGGCTTCAATCAGCGTGCTCGTGTGCCCCGGAACGACCGCGGCAATGGCCGTTGCCCGGAGATCGTCCCGCAGCCGGAAGCGGTCGGCATCGGCCCGAGCGAAGCGTTTGACCGCCTCCAGGGTCTCGCCGAAGCTGCCTTCTGCGGCCGCTTCATAGAATTCCAGCAAACGGCCGGTGGCCACCCGCTCGGCGGCATAGACCGGGGCGAGGTCCGGATCGGCCGCCACGGCGGCGGGGGGCTCCCCGTCGGCCAGGCGCTCGTGGATCGCGACCAGCGCCTCCAGGAAGGGCTCCACCTGGAAGATGCGATGGCCCCGGCGGTGGAGGTCCCGGAGGAGACCGCACAGGCCGCGGCTGTATTCGGGATACTCCAGGTCGAGGGGCAGCAGGTAGTCTTCCACCGCAAGCTCCCCTTCAAGCATCGATGCCAGCCGCGGGTCCGGCGGCTCCTCCAGGACGATGGCCTCATGGCCGGAGGCGATCTCCGCCCAGAGGGGCAGGGTCTCGGGCCGGTGGGTCGAAAAGGCGACGGTGACGT
>JALOOS010000371.1 GCA_025454275.1 Desulfobacterales bacterium
GACGGCCGGCTGGTTGGCGATCAGCCCGACGGTCTGGCCGCCGAGCCGGCCGAAGCCGCAGATGATGTTGCGGGCGAAATGCGGCTGGATCTCCATGAATTCCGCCCCGTCCAGCACGCTGTGGATCAGGACCTTCATGTCGTAGGTGTGGTTGGAGTTGGTCGGGATCAGGTAGTCGAGCGCCGGGTCGCTGCGCTCCACCGGGTCGCGCAGGTCGAGGATCGGTGGACGCTGCCGGTTGTTGGAGGGCAGGTAGTTGATCAGGCGCCGCACCTCCCGCAGGCAGAGGATGTCGTTCGGCAGCACGAAGTGGGCCACCCCGCTCTTCTCGCCGTGGACGCGGGCGCCCCCCAGCTCGGCGGCGCTGATCTCCTGGTGGGTGACCGTCTTGACCACGTTGGGGCCGGTCACGAACATGTAGGCCGTGGGCGCCGCCATGAAGACAAAGTCCGTGATCGCCGGGCTGTAGACCGCACCGCCCGCGCACGGGCCCATGATGCAGGAAATCTGGGGGACCACGCCGCTCGCCCGGACGTTGCGGTTGAAGATCTCGCCGTAGGCCGCCAGGGCATCCACCCCCTCCTGGATGCGCGCCCCGCCGGAATCGTTCAGGCCGATGATCGGCGAGCCCACGCGCACGGCGTGGTCCATCACCTTGCTGATCTTCTGGGAGTGGGCCTCGCCCAGCGAGCCGCCGATGACCGTGAAGTCCTGGCTGAAGGTGAAAACCTCGCGGCCGTCGATGGTGCCGTGGCCGGTGATCACCCCGTCGCCGGGGTAGCGGCGCCCCTGGTCGGTGTAGTCGCCCCGGCCGGTCTTGAGGATGTCGAACTCTTCGAAGGAGCCCTCGTCCAGCAGCAGCTCCAGCCGTTCGCGGGCCGTGAGCTTGCCGCGCCGGTGCTGATCGGCGATGCGCGCGGCGCCGCCGGCCTGCAGGGCCTCGTTTTTCAGGGACTCGAGATCGGTGATGGTGCTGGGCAGCGCGGGCTGCTTGGGTTCCATGGCACCTCCTCGATTCAGACCCCCATCTATGCAAAAAGGTCGGATAGGAATGATTTAATGCATGAGCGTTTTTTCGCTTTCAGTTGCAAGCCGAAAACCTCTTTTCACCCGGGGGGATTCAACCCGAGAATTTTCCTGGCTATCGCTGCGCCTTTGCGGTTGAATTCCAGGGTGAAGGGATCTTGTCCGCGCTCCCTCTCGGCATCCTTCAGAAGCGCCTCGACGGCTTCGCGCCCGTCGGCGGTTTTGACGGCATGGCGCGGGGATTTTCCCCCCAGGGCCGGAATTTTCAGATCCACCCAGCTTTCCCAGTGCCGGGCCATTATTTCCGCCACCTGCTCACGCACTTCGGGCTGCTGCATCAACTCTTCCTGTTCCCGGGATGTCTTCGTTTTGGCTGCCCGGCGGCTGCGTTCGCTCATCGCCGCATCCAGGTCCTGGATCTCATCGACCTTGAATCGGCCTGCGGCGCCGAGCCGGGCATCGAGCTCGCGCCGCAGGGCCGCCGCGCGCTCCGCCGAATTGACCTCCGCGGAGAGCCGGCGGCCCTCGATCACGATGCGGCCCAAAAGGGTGTTTGGCAGCCCGGAAACTTTCTTGTGCCCCCGGCGGTCCCAGGGTATTTCAACCCGCACCATCCGGCCGGCTTTATCCCGTTCGGCCTTGGCGGAGAGTTCCTTCGGCGTCATGGTGGCGCAGAGGTCAGAGAGTTTTTCAAACGCCTCTGGGGTGCTCCCCACCTCATAAATCAGCCGGTGGAATTCCAGAGCATGCCCGTCCGTGTTTTGCATCTGCGGGGCGGCATGCAGGGAGTGGTCCAAGCCGAAATACACCTGCCGGATTTCCACGTCATACTCATTCAGGGTGTCGTCGGTTATGACCCGGTTCCGACGGTGCAAATGTTTTCGCAATGCGATGATGTCCGTTTTGCGGCCCGGGGGGATGAGGGTCGCGCCGAGTCCGATCAGCATCCCCACGCCATCGACCGCGACCGCCCGGCCGAAGAGCAGATCGCCGGGCTGGACGTGTTCCGATCCCGAGCGTTCCTGGACCTCGATACGGGTGCCTGTAAGAGCGTTTAGCAGTGCCATCCCTCTTCCCTTTTCGACGCGGAGCACCTCCCAGAAGCTGTAGGGTTTGCGGTTGATGCTCCCGATCAGCCGTTCTTCCAGGGAATCCAATTGGAAGGCGCGCTCCTGGGCGTAGAGCTCGGCCACCGTGCGCTCCCTCGGACCGGCAAGCTCCACCCCGGCATCCTTCGGATCGTATTCCCAGTTGAACAGAAACCACGGCCAAAACAGCGAGCCGGCGCGGTCGAGCATGCCTTCACCGAGGTCGTCTTCTGCTGTGGGCCACAGCAGAAACTCGTTCATGGCCGCGGAAACGGCCTGCTCGCCGAAGATCCGGTCGGCGCAGGCCATCAAACGCTTAACCAACTCGTCGTGGGCCTCCGACAGGCGTCGGTAGTAAAGGTCCTGGGAGGGTGCCGCCTCCTGGTTCATGCAGCATTTCTTGTATTTTTTACCGCTGCCGCAGGGACAGGGCTGGTTGCGTCCGATGGCCATCGCGCCAAAAAGAGTGAACGGAATTCCACCTGACCGTTCCGGTTTGATGCCCTGCTATATACCCTCCCGTCCCTTGGAGTCAAAGAGGGGCCACCCCCTCCCTTCGGCAAAGGGAGGTCAGGAGGGACTTCTACGCGATGCAGGTTTGCGTGCTGCCGGGGAGCGCTTTGCTGTTTTCGGGGATTGCACCGGCCGCCGTCCGCCTCTGGCCGGAGGTGTGACGCTTTCCTCGGAACCCCCCTGCGTGTCGATGTCGATGCCGAAGACGGCGGACAGGTCTTCGGAAA
>JALOOS010000133.1 GCA_025454275.1 Desulfobacterales bacterium
GTGATGAGCTTGTGCAACTTGCGCGAGGCGGACCTGAGCGGGGCCGACCTTGAAGGGGCGGATATCAGCGCCGCCGACCTGCGCTGGGTAAACATGAGCGGGGTGCAGGCGGCCGGCGCCGATCTGAGCCGCTCCGATCTGAGCCTGGCCGACCTGAGCCGCGCCGGCCTGAACGGCGCCCTTCTAAGAAGCGCAGCCCTCTATCGCGCCTGCCTCAAGGGGAGCGAATTGGCCGATGGCGATCTCTCCGGGGCGGATCTGCGCGAGGCCAACCTGCGACAGACGGACCTGCGGCGGGCCGATTTGAGCTTTGCCAACCTGAGCCGGGCCGATCTGAACCTGGCCAACCTGTCAGGGGCGAATCTGAAAGGAGCCACCCTCTTCCGCACCTTTCTGCGCGGAGCCGACCTGACGGCGGCCGACCTGGAGGGCGCCGACCTCACCGGCGCCGACCTGCGGGAGGCCGATCTCGGGCAGGCGCGGCTGGCGGCGGGCCAGCTGGCATCGGCCATCTGGGACGGCACCACCGTCCTGCCCGGCGGGCCGGCGCCGCCGGGCCTTTAGCCTAGTGTCCACCCGGAAATGGTGGATTGCGGCTCAGGTCAAGGCCGCAGCGATGCCGCACCCGCAGGCGCAGTGGTTCTACGCCGAGGATTGCGGCGAGCGAGAACGCAGGCCTGGGCCGCAAGACGCCGTTTCCGGATGGACGATAGACTATGGTTGCCGGCATGGGGCAGACGATAGTCCGGGGCTATTACCCCGGGGTGGTGGGGCTCATCACCCACGCCCATGCCGTTTGGTACCATCAGCGCTGGGGGTTTGACGCTAGCTTCGAAACCCAGGTCGGCCGGGAGCTGTCGGATTTCATCGCCGGTTTCGACGCGGACCGCGACGGCCTGTGGGTGGCGGAGCGCCAGGCCGCTTTTGCCGGAGCGGTGGCGGTGTGCGGCCGGCGGGCGGCCGCCGAGGGGGCCCGCCTGCGGTGGTTCATCGTCGTGCCCGGCCTCCAGGGTCAGGGGATCGGCACGGATCTCATCCGCCGCGCCCTCGGGTTCTGCCGCGATAAAGGCTACCCGCGGGTCTTCCTGTGGACCTTTCAAGGCCTGGAGGCGGCGCGGCACGTGTATGCCAGGTTCGGCTTCCGGCTGTGCGAAGAACACGACGTCGCCCAGTGGGGGCAATTCATCCGGGAACAGAAGTACGAATTGGTGCTTTCGCATCTCAATAGACCCATCCATCAAGGAGACTCACATGAAACAAGCTAAACTGATGTTGGTGCTGGCGGTGGCGGCGTTTCCCTTTCTGGTCTGGGCGGCGGACAAGGCGGCCGCCCCCGCCCCGGCGCTGAAGAGCTTCGAAGAAAAGCTCGGCTACATCATGGGCCGGGAAATCGGCCAGAGCATCAACGAGGCCCCGTCCAAAATCGACATCAACGCCTTCATCCGCGGCGTGCAGGATGCCGTCCAGAACCGTCCCTCGACCATCAGCCCCGAGGACGAAGAGGCCATCAAAACCGAATTCTCGAACCGCATGCAGGCCGAACAGGCCGCCAAGACCGCCGCCCTCGCCGAGGAGAACCGCAAGAGCGAAGAGGCCTTCCTCGCCAAGAACAAGTCCGCCAAGGGGGTCGTCACCACCGCCAGCGGCCTCCAGTACGAGGTGATCACCCCGGGCACCGGCGCCACGCCCAAGGAGACGGACCGGATCAAGGTCAACTACCGCGGCACCCTTCTCGACGGAACCGAGTTCGACAGCTCCTACGCCCGCAACCAGCCGGCGGTGTTCGCCGTCAACGGCGTGATTCCCGGCTGGACGGAAGCGCTGCAGTTGATGAAGCTCGGCGGGAAGTACCGTATCTGGGTGCCTTCGAAGCTCGCGTACGGGACGCGCGGGGCCGGACGGGCCATCGGGCCCAACGCCATGCTGATCTTCGAGGTCGAACCGCTCGAGATCGTCAAGAACTGACGGGCCGCCGGCGGGCGGCCTTGAAATTCGGACAGAAGTGGATAGTGTAGCGCATTGAGTTGCACATGATACACCCCTGAAAAGCCGTTTTTTTAGACGACTTCAAGAGGCCCACGATCAGCGGGCGAGGGAATTAGGTGGAGCGGGGTGTATCCCGCCAGGGCGGGACCGCAACGATCGCGGGATGAGGCGAAACGCAGAGATCGGGTCTTATACGAAGTCGCCGCTCAATCGATTTCCGCAAAAGGAGGGGAGCCATGAAGGAGAAACGCAATCTGCATTTGAAGGTCCAGGAGATGTGCGACTGCTATGCCACCACCAATCCGCTCAAGGAGATGTCGGTGCTCGGCCAGGACAAGGACAAGGAGGAGGCTGCCCTGAAGTGGCTGGCGCTGGCCGTCCTGCACGGGGTCGAAACCAACGCCGAGGAGATCACCCTCACCCGCCGGGAAGACGGAAAAGTGGTGGTGACGGCCGAATACCGGGAAGCCGACCTCCCCACGCCGGGGGCCGAGGTGGGGAAAAAGATCCTGGAGGCGGTGCGCGAAATCACTCACATCGAAGGGGAGAAGGGCAAGAGCGCCCTGGCGCTGGGGATCCGCAACGACAGCCTCGAACTCACGATCAAGATGAAGGTCAAAAAAGGCGAGGAAGAGGTGTCCATCGAATTCCCCGATTGATGCCCGCCCACAGGGAGTGAATCGCCAAGGGGGCCGCACGGGTCGCGGCCCCCTTGGCGATTGTTTTTTCGCGGAGGGCGGCCCTGCCGGCAGCGCTTGATCTCCCCCCGCCGTCCATGTAAGTAGAGCCACATCCAATCCGTATCGAAGGAGCCAGACGCGCGATGGGCGACCAACCGAACAAGGTCATCTACTCGATGATCCGGGTGAGCAAGTACTACGACAAACGGCCGGTGCTGGAGGAGATCTCGCTCTCCTATTTTTACGGGGCCAAGATCGGGGTCCTCGGGCTGAACGGCTCCGGCAAGAGCTCGCTGTTGCGCATCCTGGCCGGGGTGGACAAGGAGTTCGTCGGCCAGACGGTGATCTCACCGGGGCTGACCGTGGGGCTGCTCGAACAGGAGCCGCGCCTCGACGACGCAAAGACGGTGCGGGAGATCGTGGAGGAGGCCGTGCGGGGGACGGTCGATCTCCTCGATGAGTTCAACCGCATCAACGAGAAGCTGGCAGAACCCATGAGCGAGGAGGAGATGAGCAAGGTCCTGGACCGGCAGGCGGCGGTGCAGGAGCAGCTCGAGGCGCGGGACGCCTGGGACCTCGACGCCCGCCTGGAGATGGCCATGGACGCCCTGCGCTGCCCCCCCGGGGAGACGCCGGTCAAGGTGATCTCCGGCGGGGAGCGGCGGCGCGTGGCGCTCTGCCGGCTCCTCCTCCAGAAACCCGATATCCTCCTGCTGGACGAACCCACCAACCACCTGGACGCCGAGACCGTGGCCTGGCTGGAGCGCCATCTCCAGGAATACGCCGGGACGGTGATCGCAGTGACCCACGACCGCTATTTCCTGGACAACGTCGCCGGCTGGATCCTCGAGCTCGACCGCGGCCGGGGCATCCCCTGGAAGGGCAACTACTCCTCCTGGCTCGATCAGAAGCAGACGCGCCTGCGGCAGGAGGAGAAATCGGAAAGCAAACGGCAGAAGACCCTCGAACGCGAGCTGGAGTGGATCCGCATGGCCCCCAAGGCGCGCCACGCCAAATCCAAGGCGCGGATCACCGCCTACGAGAACCTCCTCTCCCAGGACGCGGCCAAGCGGGCCGAGGACCTCGAAATCTACATCCCGCCCGGGCCGCGGCTGGGGAACCTCGTCGTGGAGGCCGAGGGGGTCGGTAAACGCTACGGCGACCGGGTGCTCATTGAAGATGTCGCCTTCAGCCTGCCGCCCGGAGGCATCGTCGGGGTGATCGGCCCGAACGGCGCCGGCAAGACCACCTTGTTTCGCATGATCACCGGCCAGGAGAGGCCCGACGCCGGAACGATCCGCGTCGGCGACACCGTGCGATTCGCCTATGTCGATCAGAGCCGCGACAGCCTCGACCCCGAACGCTCGGTCTGGGAGGTGATCGCCGACGGCAAAGAGATGATCGAGCTGGGCAAGGTCCAGGTGAAGTCCCGCGCTTACGCGGCCCGCTTCAACTTCTCCGGCGGCGACCAGCAGAAAAAGGTCGGACTGCTCTCCGGGGGCGAGCGCAACCGGGTGCATCTCGCCCGCATGCTGAAGTCCGGGGCCAACGTGATCCTGCTCGATGAACCCACCAACGACCTCGACGTGAACACGCTGCGGGCGCTCGAAGAGGCGCTCGAAAGCTTCGCCGGCTGCGCGGTCGTCATCAGCCACGACCGGTGGTTTCTGGACCGCATCGCGACCCACATCATGGCCTTCGAGGGGGAGAGCCGGGTGGTCTGGTTCGAGGGCAATTACTCGGAGTACGAAGCCGACCGGCGCCGGCGGCTGGGCGTGGACGCCGATCAGCCCCATCGCATCAAATACCGGGCCTTGACGCGATAGGTAAGGATAGCCGGTAATCGATCCAGTTCCAGAGCGGGGCGCTCGCTTCGGCCGCACATCCGGGCCAGGGCCACCCGGCGGGCAGCGGGGCGGTGAAGGTCAGGATCTCGCCCCGCGTCGGGTGTGGCACCGCGAGTTCCCGGGCGAAGAGGGCGATCTGCCGCGAGGGCAGCGGGGCCGGGGCGCCGTAGCGCAAGTCCCCTACGATCGGGCAGCCCAGATGGGCGACCTGCAGACGGATCTGGTGGCGGCGTCCGGTCTCGAGCTCGACTGCGACCAGGCTGCGGCCGGCCGCGGCCTCCAGCACCCGGTAGGACAAGCGGGCCTCGCGGCTGACGAGCGTCGGGGCGGGCACGATGCGGCTCACGCGCTCATGGCGTTCGATAAGGTGGGTCAGCTCACCGCTCGGTGCCGGCAGGTGCCCTTCCAGGATCGCGAGGTAGCGTTTCCGGGTCCGGCGCGATCGAAACGCGGCGCTCAATCGGGAGGCCGCCTTGGAGGTGCGTGCGAAGAGCATGACCCCCGCCACCGGCCGATCGAGGCGGTGAACCAGTCCCAGGAAGACGCTGCCCGGTTTGTGATAGCGCTCCTTGACCCAGCCGCGGGCGAGCTCGAGCAGGCAGGGATCCCCGCTCGCATCCCCCTGGGCCGGCAGCCCGGCGGGTTTGTACAGCACGAGCAGGTGATTGTCGGCGTAAAACACCGGCCACCGGTGATGCAGGAAATCGATGCCCATCCGATCCGCCCTTGAAGAGAGCCGCGGCCGGAAATCCCCGACCGCCCGGGGGAAGGCGACCCCTCCATGCCCGTGACGCTGCGCAGCGCCGGCCCGCCCGGGATCGACACGATGGGGGCCATCCTGGCCGCATGCGGGATCGACCTTTCGGCCGCGCAACGCCGGCGACTGTGGATGTACCACTGTCTGCTGCGGGAACACAACCCCGAGCTCAACCTGACCCGCATCCACAATTTCGGGAACATGGTCTTGAAGCTTTATGCCGACTCGATCCTTCCGGCCCGCCTCATGCAGCTCCCCTCCCCGCTCATGGATCTCGGTTCCGGGCAGCCGGGTCGACTTCCTCAACCGCGCAATCGGCCGGTTGGGGCTGGAGAAAATCCGGGTCGTGAGCGGCCGCATCACCCCACGCTTCGAAGAGCCGATGGCCGGTGTCATCACCCGGGCCGTCGAAACGATCGCCAAGACCCTGGAGCGGGTGGCAGGCTGCCTCGACCGGGAAGGGCTGGCGATCTTCATGAAGGGCCCGCACTGTGATGCGGAGGTCGAAGAGGCCTGCCGGCGTTTCGCCGGCGCCTACGCCCTCCTCTCCGATCAGCCCTACCGCATTCCCACCACGCCCCACGCCCGCCGCCTGGTGGTCTTCCGCCGTCTGGACGAGTCACCCGCGCGCCGCCGCGCCCGGGCCATGGAGGGACGCATGGTGCGCGCCATCAGCAGCGATCAAAACCCGCTCTTCAAGGAGCTGAAACGGCTCCTGACCGGCCGGGGAATCCGCAGAGCCGGCCGGGCGCTGGTATCGGGCGAAAAGCCGGTGGCCGAAGTCCTCGCCGCCCACCCGCGGCTCTGCCTGGCGTGGGTGAGCGGACCGGAGCAGCCGCCGCCCGAGACCGCCGCCGCCCTGGAGTGGTACCAGCTCGCCCCGGACCTGCTCAAGGAGGTGGATCTCTTCGGCACGCACGCCGCCCTGCTCCTGATCCGCCTGCCGGAGATAAGCCCCTGGGAGCCCGCAGACGGGTTTCCGCCCGGAGCGAGCGTGCTGATTCCTTTCCAGGACCCTGAGAATGTCGGCGCCGCGATCCGCTCGGCGGCGGCTTTCGGCGCCGCCCAGGCGATCCTCCTGGCGGAGAGCGCCCACCCCTTCCATCCGAAAGCCCTGCGCAGCTCGGGGGGCTCCGTGCTGAGCCTGCCCCTGCGCCAGGGTCCGTCGCTGGAAGAGATCCCGCCCGATCTGCCCATCGTGGCCCTCTCGGCCGAGGGGGGCGATATCCGCCGGGCGCACTTCCCGGCCGCTTTCGGCCTGCTGGCGGGGATGGAAGGTCCGGGCCTGCCCGCCGCCTGGCGACGGGGCGCTGTGCGCAT
>JALOOS010000134.1 GCA_025454275.1 Desulfobacterales bacterium
GCGCGGACCCGACACGAGGATGCACGCCATGAAACTGGCCGACATTATTCGGGAGCTGGAAGCCACGGCGCTGATGGGGGATGATCACCTCGGGATTGAGATCACGCGCTGCGGGGCGAGCGATCTCATGAGCGATGTCCTGGCCCGGCCGACCGAGGGGATCCTGCTCCTGACCGGGCTCACCTCGGTTCAGACGGTGCGCACCGCCAAGATCGCCGGGGTGGTGGCGATCGTCTTCGTGCGCGGCAAAAAGCCGCTGCCCGAGGTGATCGAGGTCGCCAAGGCCGAGAGCATGCCGCTCTTCGCCACCACCTACGGCATGTTTGTCTGCTGCGGCAGGCTGCACGCGTGCGGCTTGGCCGGCCTGGACGGACGTCGGTAGAGCGGGGCCGGGCGCGGCGCTGACCCATGGCCAGTCTTCAAAAGAGCTTCCCCATCGTCGCGCGGGACTTCGTCCACGCCGGCGAGGCGTCGATCCACGTTCAGAGCATCCTCAAGGCCATGCGCATGGACCCCGCCCTGATCCGGCGCATCGCGATCTGCTGCTATGAAGGTGAAATGAACGCGGTGATCCACGGCGGCAACGGGCAGATCCTGCTCGCCATCGAAGCCGATCAGCTGAACCTTGCCATCAATGACGACGGGCCGGGCATCGAGGACATCGAACGCGCCATGCAGCCCGGCTACTCCACCGCCTCCGAAGAGGCCCGCGAGATGGGGTTCGGCGCCGGAATGGGGCTCACCAACATGAAGAACAATGCGGACGCCATCCACATCGACTCCGCGCCGGGCCAAGGGACCCGCGTGACGATGCGCTTTGCCCTGCCCTCCCCGGCCGAGGGACCATGAACACCGATCCGCATGCCACCGATTACGTGCGCTTCCACCCGGAGCGCTGCACCGGCTGCGCCGACTGCCTCAAGGTCTGCCCGACCCGGGCGATCCGCATCCGCCATCACACCTCGGTCCGCTTCGTCGATCTGTGCATCGGCTGCGGCGCCTGCATCCGCGTCTGCGCCGCGGGCGCCATCACGGCGGCCGCTGCGAAACCGGAGACCCTCGTCCAGGACCATGTGGCGATCGCCCTGGTCTCCCCGGTGCTCTACGCCCAGTTCCCCAACGCCATGCCCAGGGATGTGCTGCTCGGCCTGCGGCAGATGGGGTTTCACCACACGATCGACATGTCGATCTTCCTCGAGATGTTCCAGTTCGCCGCCGCGGAATTCATCCGGCGCAACCGCGAGTCGCAGTCGGCCCCCTGGCCGCTGATCTCACCGGTGTGCCCGGCCGTCGTGCGGCTGATCGCCTTCCAGTTCCCGAGCCTGCTGCCCAACGTGCTGCCGGTGCTGCGCCCCGTGGCGCTGATGGCCCGCGAGGTGCGCGAACGGCTGATCCCCCAATACGAGGCCCGCGGCCGCCGGGTGATCAAGTACTACATCAACCCCTGCCCGACGATGGCCGTTTCCCCCACCGACGGGATGGCGGCGGCGCGCAAGCACCCGGCCATCCCGATCGGAATCAACGAGATCTACCCGGAGCTCAAGCACCGCATCGAGGGGATCCTGAAAGAGGTTTCAGCGTTCGCCGAACCCCAGCTCGAGTTCGAGACCTGCGCCACCGGCAACGCCGCGCTGGTCGCCATGTCCGGCGGCGAGATCGCCAGCATGAAGATCGAAAAATCGATGGCGGTGCCCGGCCTGAAAGAGACCATCGAGTACCTGCAGAAGATCGAGATGGGGCTTTTCCAGGATGTCGAGTATTTCGAGTTCCGCACCTGCCGCGAGGGTTGCCTGGGCGGAGTGCTGACGGCCGTGGACAAGTACATGGCCAAGAGCAACGTCCAGCGCATGCTCCACATCTACGGGCTGGGCCGGCGCGTTCCGCGCAACACGATTCTCCGGCTCTACGAAAAAGGCCGGTTCCAGCCCGAACAGAGCGCCGCGGGGCTGACCCGCCTGTTCGGAGACCGCAAACCGGCGCTGACTTTAGAGCAGATGGAGCGCATCGAGGCCCTCCTGGAACAGGTCGCCGGCTGGAACTGCGGTGCCTGCGGGGCCCCGGACTGCCGGACCTTCGCCGAAGACGTGGTCCGGGGTCAGGCGCAGATGGACGACTGCCACTGGCAGGAGCGAGGGGGTGCCCCCCCCACTCGCCGGCCCGTCAAGTGAAAAAAGTCGGAGTCGGAGTCAATAATAAGTGATGAGTAACGAGTAACGAGTAACGAGCGAAAGAAAAGGCAGGATACCGCATGCGAGGGTGGAAGCCGGAGCCGAGGTTCAAAGCCTGTTGTGTTCTTTCTGTTTTCCTTAACTCGTTACTCGTTACTCCCTTTACTCTGCTCTGACTCATAAAAGGAGGAGCGCAGATGAAGGTCAGGGAGATGATGGAGCGCTTCGGGCTCACAGCGGCCACCGGCGGAAAGGGCCTCGATCGGGAGGTCAAAGGGGGCTACTGCGGGGACCTGTTGAGCGAGGTGATGGCCAGCGCCCCCCAGGGCTGCGTGTGGCTGACGGTTCAGGGCCACCAGAACATCGTCGCCGTGGCGGTGCTGCGGGAGATGGCGGCCGTGATCCTGACCGGGAACCGGCGCCCGGACGAGGAGACCCTCCGCAAGGCCGACCAGGAGGGGATCCCCATCCTGATCTGGCCGCAATCGGCCTACGACCTGGCGGGCCGCCTTTACGAGTCCGGTGTGGGCAAACCGGCCGCCGGTTGATCCCGGGACGTCATGGCTGCCGACTCACCCGGCGGGCTGCGCAAGTTCAAGGCCGACCTGCACATCCACACCTGCCTCTCTCCCTGCGGGGACTGGGAGATGAGCCCCCGCGACGTCGTGCGGCGCAGCCGCGAGGCCGGGCTCGACCTGATCGCCGTCTGCGACCACAACTCATGTGAAAATGCCGGGGCCGCCATGCGGGAGGGGCGGCGGGCGGGGGTGGCCGTGCTGCCGGGAATGGAGGTCTGCTCCCGGGAGGAGGTCCACATCCTGGCCCTTTTCGACCTGCTGGAGCAGGCCCTGGCCATGCAGGCCTTCGTCTACGCCGGCCTCGCCGGGGAAAACCAGCCGGAGCTCTTCGGCTTCCAGGTCGTCGCCAACGAAGAGAACGAGGTCCTGGGCGAAAACCCCCGGCTCCTGATCGGCGCCACCGCCTACAGCCTGGAGGAGATCGTGCACCGCACCCATGCGCTCGGCGGCCTGAGCATCAGCTGCCACGTGGACCGGCCGGCCAACGGGATCATCAACCAGCTGGGGTTCATCCCTCCGGACCTGAAGCTGGACGGGGTGGAGGTTTCCTACCGGATCCCCCTGGGCCAGGCGCGGGAGCGCTGCCCGCTCATCGGCGCCCTGCCCTGCATCACCTCCTCGGATGCCCATTTTTTAAAGGATATCGGCCGGGCCGCAACGGTGCTGGAGATGGCGGCACCGAGCCTGTGCGAGATCGGCCGCGCGCTGCGGGCCGAGATGGGACGGGGGGTCGTGGTCTGAATGCGGGAGCTCTCGCTGCACATCCTGGATATCGTCGAAAACGGGATCACGGCCGGGGCGGGGCGCATTGAGATCCGGGTGGAGGAGGACCGCCGCACCGACCGCCTCTCGATCACGGTCGGCGACAATGGGCCCGGAATGCCCCCTGAAAAGGCCGGCAACCCGGAGGACCCGTTCATCACCTCCCGCACCACCCGCCGGGTGGGCCTTGGGCTCTCTCTGCTTGCGGCCGCCGCCCGGCGCTGCGAGGGGGAATTGACCGTGGCCGCAACGCCCGGAAAGGGAACCGAGGTCAAGGCCTGGTTCCGCCACAGCCATATCGACCGCGCCCCCCTGGGAGACGCGGCCGGGACCCTCTCCATGCTCATCCTCGGCAACCCGCATATTGACTTTGTTTACGTCCACACGGTAGATGGGGAGGAATTCTCGCTGGACACCCGCGAGCTCATCGACGGAGGGGCGGACCTGACCGACCCGGGAACGCTCCGCCGCCTGGAGCAATGGATTCGCGATACACTGGAGGGGATGCACCGGACCCCCGGTGCACCCGGTACGAAGGAGAGCCTGCATGCCGAAGCTGACGATTGAGGACCTCAAGCGCATCAAGGAAGAGACCACCAAGGCAACGGCGGTGCGCCACGACGGCGATGTGCGCGTCAAAATCACCGTGCACATGGGGACCTGCGGGATCGCCGCCGGCGCCCGCGAGGTCATGAAATCCCTCATGGAGGAGATGGCCGAGGCCGACCGCCCGGACATCCGGGTCGTCACCTCGGGCTGCATGGGGATGTGCAGCAGCGAGCCCAACATCACGGTCGAGGCGCTCGATTCGGAGCCGATCGTCTACCAGCACATGGACGCCAATCGCATGCGCCAGGTCTTCCGCCGCCACGTGCTGCAGGGCGAGGTGCAGACCGACTTCGCCCTGGCGAAACTCTAGCCGCCCGTGACGCCGCGGCCGATCTGGATAGCGCAGGACGGTCTCACCCTCCAGGTGATCGACCAGCGCCGGCTCCCTCACGAGCGGGTGGTGCGCGACCTGAACACCGTCGATGAGGCCGTTTACGCCATCAAGGAGATGGTGGTCCGCGGCGCCCCGCTGATCGGCGTCACGGCGGCCTGGGCCCTGGCCGCCGCCGCCCGCCGCGCGCCGGAAGCCCCGCTCCTTGAGGCATCCGCCGCGCGCCTCAAGGCCGCCCGCCCCACCGCGATCAACCTCGCCTGGGCGGTCGACCGGGTGCTGGCAGCCGCCCTGGCCTGTCCCTCCCCCGAAGAACGGGCGTTGGCGGCCCGCTGCGAGGCCGAGGCGATCACGGCCGCCGAGGTCGAAAACTGCCGCCGGATCGGTGAGCAGGGCGTGCCGCTGATCGAGGAGATAGCGCGGGCCAACCCGGGCCGCCCGGTCAACGTGCTCACCCACTGCAACGCCGGGTGGCTGGCCTGCGTCGCGTACGGCACCGCCACGGCGCCCATCTACACCGCCTGCGAGCGGGGGCTGCCAGTCCACGTGTGGGTGGATGAGACCCGGCCCCTCAACCAGGGCGCCCGCCTCACCGCCTGGGAGCTTGCCGCGGCCGGGGTCCCCCACACCGTGATCGCCGACAACACCGGCGGCCATCTCATGCAGCAGGGCCGGGTGGACCTCGTCATCGTCGGCACCGACCGGACCACCGCTTCCGGCGATGTGGCCAACAAGATCGGCACCTACTTGAAAGCCCTCGCTGCCCGGGACAACGGGATCCCCTTCTACGTGGCCCTGCCCTCGAGCAGCTTCGACTGGAGCCTTCGCGACGGCATGGGCGCCGTCCCGATCGAGGAGCGCGACCCGGACGAGGTGCGCTACATCACCGGGTGGGACGGCGAGCGCTCGGTCCGCGTGCGGGTCTGCCCCGAGGCCAGCCCGGCGGCCAACTTCGCCTTCGACGTGACACCTGCGCGCCTCGTCACCGGCCTGATCACCGAACGCGGCATCTGCCGCGCCGACCCCGAGGGGATCCGGGGGATGTTTGGGGATAAAGCAATGACTTAACCCGCTGGATTCAAGTGAAAAGACTTTTTTAGCCGATCACCGTGATTCGATTGCCGTCCTCTAACTTTAGCTCACTTTAGTCACTTGTAACTTTAGGCACTTTTATCTTTAGGCACTTTTTCATGCTCACCGACCTCGAAAAGAAGATCATCGCCTCCATTCAGGAGGATCTGCCGATCACGGCGCGGCCGTTTCTGGATATTGCCCGGCGCCTCGGGATGCCGCTTCGGGGCCACCCTGCGCCACCAGCGCACCGGCTACCGGGCCAACGCCATGGCCGCCTGGCAGGTGGAGGAGGAACGCATCGACGCAGTGGGCCGCATCATGGCGGAGTTCCGCCAGGTCTCCCACTGCTACCGCCGGAACCCGACCCCGGCGTGGCCCTACAACCTCTACACGATGATCCATGCCGAGGATGAGCCCGCCTGCCGCGAAACCGCCCGGCAGATGGCGGCGGCGGCCGGCGTCGCGGTCTACTCCCTGCTCTTCAGCCGCGAGGAGCTCAAGAAAACATCCATGGTCTATTTCGCCACCGACGATGAGGAGTGATACCCCGCAGATCCTTCTCGTCAACCCCTGGATTCACGATTTTGCGGCTTACGACCTCTGGGCCAAGCCCCTCGGACTGCTGACCCTGGCGGGCATTCTGCGCGCGCACGGCTTCCAGGTGGCCGCCAGCGACTGCCTGGACCGCTTCCACCCCCGCGCACCGCGGCCGCCCCGCCCGGAGCGCTTCGGCTGCGGGCCGTTTCACAAGCAGCGGCTCCCGAAGCCCGCCCCCTTCGTAGACGTTCCCCGCCGCTTCTCGCGCTACGGCATCGAACCGGAGTGGTTCCGGGAGGAGCTGCAGCAAACCCCCGCCCCGGATCTCGTCCTTGTGACCTCGGGCATGAGCTACTGGTACACCGGGGTGCAGGAGACGATCGCCCTTATCCGTGAGATTTTTCCGGGCCCGCCGGTCGTGCTGGGCGGAATTTACGCCACCCTCTGGCCGGAGCATGCCCGGCGGGTCTCCGGCGCAGACGAAGTGGCGACCGGACCCGGGGAGGCCGCCTTGCTCGATCTCGCGGCCCGGCACACCGGGTATCGGCCGGCGGCGCGGTTCTCTCCCGAGGCGCTCGACACCTATCCCCTGCCGGCCCTGGACCTTCTGCGCCGCGTGACCTGCATCCCGCTCCTCACCCAGCGCGGCTGCCCCTATGCCTGCCCCTATTGCGCCTCGCAGCGGCTCGAGCCCCGCCGCTTGCGCCGCAGCCCTTCTGCGGTCGTGGAGGAGCTCGCCCATTGGCACGGGCGGCATGGGGCGATCGACGTCGCGCTCTACGACGACGCCTTTCTCGCCGACCCCGAGGGCCATGGGCTGCCGGTGCTGGAGGCGATCGTGCGGGCCGGGCTGCCGTTGCGCTTCCACACCCCCAATGCGCTCCACATCCGCGGGATCACCCCCGCGACGGCGGCCCTCCTTTTCAAGGCCGGTTTCCAAACCCTGCGCCTGGGCCTGGAGGCGGTGGAAACCGACCAGCGCCGGAGGATCGACCGCAAGGTGACGGCGGCGGAGTTCACCCGCGCCGCGCGCATCCTGCTGAAGGCCGGTTTCCGCCCCCGCCAGCTCGGCGCCTATCTCCTCGCCGGACTCCCGGGCCAGGAGACCGCCGAGGTGCTGCGCTCGATCGACGCGGTCCGCTCGGCCGGGGTCACACCCATCGTCGCCACCTATTCACCGATCCCGGGCACGGCCCTGTGGCCGCAGGCGGTGGCGGCCTCGCGCTACGACCTCGCCGCCGAGCCGCTCTGCACCAACAACTCGATCTTCCCCTGCCGCCGTGAACCCTTCAGCTGGGAGTGGACGGCCGCCCTGCGGCGCCGCCTTTGACTTTTTACGAAAAGCCCGATTATAAGTAAAAAGATGCCAGGCGACTGGATTCCTATCCGGCCCTGATCACACTGGAGGCCCGCCCATGCTGCGTCTTGCTACCGTCGATCTGAAACGCGATGCCGTCAAGACCCTGTTTGTTCCGGTTTGCGAGGACAAGGCCATCCACAGCGACCCGGTCGTCTGCGGATTGGTCGAAAAGGCGATGACCATCGAGGCGTTCCGCGGGAAAAAGGACCAGGAGCTGGTCCTGCACAACTTGTCCGATCCTCCGATCGAAAATGCCATCTTCCGGGGCCTCGGCAAGGCCGGGCAGGTCAGCGCCGATTCGCTGCGCCAGGCCTCCGGGAGGGCGGCCAAACGCTGCATCAAGATGGGCGTCCCCCGGCTCTGGAGCGCCGTTCCGGAGGCGGGCGCGCTGGGCATCGACCCCGCGGTTCTGCTCGCGGCCCTGATGGAGGGAATTCTGCTCGGCAACCATATTTTTGACCGCTACAAGAAGGAGAAAGAAAACAAACCGCTGGCCCGCGCGGATTTCATGGTGCCGGCCGACGGCGCCCGGCGCTTCGCGGCGCTGCCGCCCCGGATCGAAGCCGCCTGCCGCGGGGCCATCCTCGCCCGGGAATGGGTCAACACCCCCTCGAACGAAAAAACCCCCGAAGCCTTCGCCCGCGAGGTCGCGGCCGCGGCCAAGAAGAGCGGCCTCACCGCCCGGGTGATGGTCGAGGCCGAACTGCGCCGGCGAAACTTCGGTGCGCTTCTGGCCGTTTCGGCCGGAAGCCGCCACCGGCCGGCACTGGTCGTGCTCGAGCACAAGCCCCGCCGCGGCAAGGAGACCGTGGTCCTGGTCGGCAAAGGGGTCACCTTCGACTCGGGCGGCATCAACATCAAGACCGGCCCCTCCATCGCCGACATGAAGTCCGACATGGCCGGCGCGGCCGCCGTTGCGGCCGTACTGCTCAGTGCGGCGGCGCTCAAACTCGACCGCCGCATCGTCGGGGTGATCCCCCTGGTGGAGAACATGGTCTCCGGCGACGCCACACGGCCCGGCGACATCGTGACGAGCTTTTCCGGCAAAACGGTCGAGATCGGCAACACCGATGCCGAAGGCCGCCTGATCCTGGCGGACGCCCTCGCCTGGGCCCTAAAAACCTATGCCCCGCAGGTGGCGATCGACGTGGCCACCCTGACCGGCGCCTGCGTGGTCGCGCTCGGCGAGGAGATCGCCGGGCTCTTCACGGCGGACGAGGCGCTGAAGGAGGAGATTCTCGCCGCCTCTGCGCGCACCCACGAGCGCTGCTGGCCGCTGCCGCTCCCTGAGGACTACAAGGAGCTGCTCAAGAGCAGCTTCGCCGACATCAACAACATGCCGAGCGCCCGCGAAGGCGGCGCCATCTCGGCCGCGCTCTTCCTGTCCGAGTTCACTGCGGGCACCCGCTGGGCCCACATCGACATCGCCGGCCCGGCCTACCACAAGAAAGAGTCCGCCATCTGCGGGCCGGGGGGCACCGGCTTCGGCGTGCGGCTCCTGCTCGACTGGCTGCTGCACATTTCCCCACGGTTCGGCTGATCTGCCCTGCCCCGCAGCGCTGAGACGCTTCCGCCCTATGCCGAGATCCCGAAATATCAGGAAACTGGCCTGGAAGCCGGCGAACCTGCTCGCCCCGGTTCCCGCCGTGCTCGTCAGCTGCGGCGGCACAAAGGGGACAGCCGCCAATCTCATCACCATCGCCTGGACCGGCAGCATCTGCAGCGACCCGGTCATGCTGTCCATATCGGTCAGGCCCGAGCGCCACTCCCACGGCCTCATTGCCGCCGCCGGCGAGTTCGTGGTGAACCTGCCTTCGGTTGCGCAGGCCCGGGCGGTCGACTGGTGCGGGATGGTCTCGGGGCGCAAGGCGGACAAGTTCGCGGAGACCGGCCTCACCCCGGCCGCGGCGCTGGCGGTGGGCTGCCCCATCGTGGCGGAATGCCCGGTCAACATCGAATGCCGCGTGCGCCGGAGGCTGGAGTTGGGCTCCCACACCCTCTTTCTCGCCGAGGTGCTGGCCGTTCAGGTGGATGCGGCGCTGGTGGATGCCAAGGGACGCCTGCGACTGGAGAAAGCAGGGCTGCTGGCCTTCGCCCACGGCGAGTATTTCACGCTGGGCCGCAGCCTGGGCCGGTTCGGGTTTTCGGTGAGAAAGCGCCGCCGCAACGCCTGATGCGGGCGCGCCTCAGCGGGGGCCGCTTCGGCGGCAGAAGCCGATGAGCCAGGCAAGCCCGGCGCCCCAGATCAGGCTGTTCAGCCCCATGGGCAGGTAGACCCAGCCGCCCGGAAACCACTCCCGCGGATAGAGCGCCAGCGTCACCAACGGCAGATGCAGCAGCTTGGTCAGCCGCACCAGGATCGTCACGCCGAACCCGGGCCCGCCCGGGGTGCCGGCAGCAGCGGCGGTCACAGCCGCCGTGAGCGGTACAATCAGCTGGCTCACCCCGAAGTGAACCAGGGCCATCGGCACCCAGGCCCAAAAAAAGAATCGTGCTTTCGATCTCACCCTTCAGCCTCCCCGCCTCCCAACGGCAGTGACCGTGCGCCGTGCGCCGTGCGCCATCAGTTCTTTTATAGCCTCCCCGCCTTCCTTTGGTCTCATTCCCCCCGGATGAACGGCTCGATGGAAAAACCTTTTCCGTCGCTCACAAGGCGGATCGCGCCGTGCCGGTCGGTGCGGAAGACCGGAAGACCCCGCTGCGCGAAGCGCTCGATCACCTGCGGGTGGGGCAGCCCCGACCCGGCGCGCCCGGCACAGGAGATCAGGACGGCCTGGGGCTGCACCGCCTCCAGGAGATCTTCCGAATTCGAGGTCCGGCTCCCGTGGTGGGGTGCCACCAGAACGTTCGCCCTAAGGCGGCTGCCGGCCATGGCCACGAGCTCCTTTTCGGCCGGGCGCATGATGTCGCCCGGCAGGATAATCGAAAAATCCCCGTAGGAAAACCGGGTCACCAGGCTGTTGTTGTTGGGGTCCCGGCGCCAGCGTTCGGACTCCCGCCGCTCGACGAAGTCGGCCGGGGGGTAGAGCACCTCCAGCAGCACCCCTTCGGTGAGCGACCGGCGCGGCAGCGCACCGAACGGCGGCCGGTCGATCCCGTGCGCGGCGGCGGCCTCCATGAGCGCCCGGTAGGGTTGGGAGTGCCAGGGCTCGCCGTTGGTCCAGAGCGAACCGACGTTGAAATTCTCCGCGATGAAGACCAGACCGTTCAAATGGTCGCTGTTGGGGTGGGTGAGGATCAGCCGGTCGATGGTGGCGATCTTGCGGCTCCACAGGAACGGGGCGACGACCGCCGCCCCCACGTCGAAGGCCGCGTTGTCGGCAAACCCGCCGCCGTCGACCAGGAGCGTGCGCCCCCCCGGCAGCTCGATCAGGGCTGCGCTGCCCTGGCCCACATCGATCAAGGTCACCCGCAGTTCGCGATGCCGGAAGCGCTGGTGAAACCAGAAGCCTGCATCCGCGGCTGCCGCCAGCAGGCAGAGGGCCAGGAGAACCCAGGCGAAGCCGGACCCCCGATTTCCGCCGGCCCCCCCCGGCCCCTCCCCCGCCGCCGGCTCCGCGACGGCCGGCCGCCCTCGCCGGCGCTGCAGGAGATGGATGACACATCCGAAGGCCGTATAAAAAAGCGCCACTTCCACCCACGAGGGGGTCACGGTCCTCGCCGCTGCGAACGGCAGGCGCGCCATCCACTCC
>JALOOS010000135.1 GCA_025454275.1 Desulfobacterales bacterium
GCGCCTCGCGAGCCAGGTCGCAGCCTGGCTGCGGCAGCAGCTCGGGGCCGGGACGGGGGAGAGCGTGGAGTCGATGCCGGGTGCGCTGCGCGAGGACCTCAAACGCCTGCTCGGATGGCTGGGAGGGTGGATCCGAAAGCGGATCGGCTTTCTGAGGCGGTGGCTGCCGGGCGAGGCGCCGGCAGGCCCGGCCCCCGCGGCCGAGGCCGTGCGACGGCGCTACCGCGAGCTCTTGAGGTGGGCGGCGCGCCGGGGTTCCCGCCGCCGGCCGTCGCACACGCCGCGGGAATTCCTGGCGGCTCTGTGCAAACGATTCCCGCTTGTCTCCAGCGAGCTGCGCCTCATCACCGAGCATTATGAGCGGGTGCGCTACGGGGAGATCGACCCCGGCGTCAGCACCCTCTCCGACCTCGAAACGTCGTGGCAACAGGTGCGGGCGGCCGCCGGCCGGCAAAAGGCTGGACCCGAAGACCGGAAGCCGCTATAGCGTGAGCTCAACCATGGACCGAACCGACACCCACCCCCACAACACCCCGGAGGCGGCCATCGCTCCCGTCATCCAGGCAGCGGCGGGCCGATTCCGCGAAAACGTGTCGGCCGCGGTCATCGGCCGCCCGCGGGCCATCGATCTCATTTTTATCGCTCTGCTCTGCGAAGGCCACCTCCTGATCGAGGATGTCCCCGGGGTGGGCAAGACCCTGCTGGCCCGGGCCACCGCCCGGTCGCTCGCCTTGAGCTTCAAGCGCATCCAGTGCACCCCCGATCTGCTCCCTTCCGATGTGGTCGGAATTCACCTGTTCAACCAGAAAACCGCGGAGTTCGAATTCCGGCCGGGGCCGGTCCTCGCCAACATCGTCCTGGTGGATGAGATCAACCGCGCCATGCCGCGGACCCAGTCGAGCCTGCTCGAGTGCATGCAGGAGCGCCAGGTCACCGTCGACTGGAACACGATGACCCTGCCCCGCCCCTTCATGATCATGGCCACCCAGAACCCGATCGAGCTCGAAGGGACCTTTCCCCTGCCGGAGGCCCAGCTGGACCGCTTCCTTCTGAGGTTGAGGCTCGGCTATCCCTCCCCCGAGGACGAGGCGGCTGTGCTGGCGCGCTACCGGCAGGAAAATCCGCTGGAAAGCCTGGGAAGCGTTCTGGCGGCCGAGGAGCTGCTCGAGATCCAGAAGCTCGCCCGCCGCGTCCGTGTCTCCGTCCCGATCCGGGACTACATCATCGCCGTGACCCGCGCCACCCGCCGGCACCCCGAGATCCGCCTGGGAGCGAGCACCCGCTCCGCCCTCGGGCTCCAGGCCGCCTGCCAGGCTCTGGCCGCCTGCCGGGGGCGGGAGTTCGTCCTCCCCGACGACGTCAAGGAGCTGGCCGACCCGGTGCTCAGCCATCGCCTCATCCTCGCCACCGATGCACGGCTCAAGGGCCGCTCCGAGGAGCAGCTGATCGAGGAGCTGCTGGACTCGGTGCCGGTGCCGGCCGAAGGATAAGACGACCCGCGCCCCAGCCCCTGGCTTCCGTCCTTGGCCGAAATTGATTGCATGTTTTATAAAATTGCAATATTATTAATTTGTTAACCTGAGATTTGCCGCACCACCCATCCCGCCGTTCCTGGAAGCCGTGAGGTGGGAGCGAAAAGCGGAAAACGCCGATGCCGGTTTTCGAATACACAGCACTGGATGCGAAAGGCAAGTCCACCTCCGGCATTGTGGATGCCGAAGGCCTTCAGGCCGCGCGCCAGAAGCTGCGCAGTGCCGGCAAATTCCCGGTCTCGATCCGCCCCGCCGAAGAGGCCCAGCCGAGGCTTGCCCGGCAGGGGCGACTCAGCCTCAAGGCCCGGTTCAGCCGGGTCAAGGCCTCCGAGGTCGCCATGATCACGCGCCAGCTGGCGACCCTGATCGGGGCCGGATTCCCGCTTGTTTCGGCGATCGAGGCCCTCTTGCCTCAGACCAACTCCCACGGCCTGAAGCGCACCCTGGCCCGCATCAAGGATGCGATCGTCGAGGGCAACAGCTTCGCCCAGGCCCTGGCGCCATATCCCCATGCCTTTCCGCCCATCTACGTCAACATGGTCCGCGCCGGCGAGACCTCGGGCACGCTCGAGATCGTGCTGGAGCGGCTGGCCGAAATCACCGAGAAACAGCAGGCGCTCTCCAACCGCATCCAGGCCGCCCTGGCTTACCCCATCTTCATGCTGCTCTTCGGGGCGGTTGTGCTTTTCGTCCTATTGACGTATATTGTCCCTACCATCACCACGATCTTCGTGGACATGAAGCAGGTCCTGCCCACCCCCACCCGCGTGCTGATCCTCCTGAGCGGATTCTTCAAGGACTTCTGGTGGATCGTGCTGGCGCTGGTGGTGGGCGCCGGTTTCGCGGCCGGCCGCTTCCGGGCGACGGCATACGGGCGGCGCTGGAGCGACGGCCTCGTCTTACGGCTGCCCCTGCTCGGCAGCCTGGCGCGCAAGCTCGCCGTCGCCCGCTTCAGCCGCACGCTGGGCTCCCTGCTCGAAAACGGCGTCACGATGCTGGTCGCCCTCGACATCGTCAAGAACATCGCCGGCAATCTCCTGATCACCGAGGCCGTGGCACGGGCCGGCGAGGAGGTGAGCAAGGGCAAAAGCCTGTGGCTTTCGCTCTCCGAAACCCAGGTCTTCCCCATGCTGCCGATCCAGATGATCCAGGTCGGCGAGCAGTCCGGGGAGATGGAGAAAATGCTCTACAAGATCGCCGATGTCTATGAAAACGAGGTCGAGACCACGATTCTGAGGCTCACCTCCTACCTCGAGCCGGTGATGATCCTTGTCATGGGCGCAATCGTGGGATTCATCGTGCTCTCGATCTGCCTGCCTATCTTCGAGATGAACCAGATGATACGGTAGAAGAAGGGTCCAAGGGGTCAAGGGGTCGAGTGAAAAGAGAAAGGTATAACGAGATGATTTACCAGGTTATCCTCCCGATCGGGGGCCGTTTTCCCGACAGCCGCCCGGCGCTGCTCCCCGGTCATCATACACGGACGTGTCAATTGGTGAGGCGCACGGGTAGTCCGGCGCGGCCGCAAGCTCACGCCGGGAGATCGAGGCGATTGAGAACGGCTGGAGACAGGGGCTTCACCCTGATCGAGATCATGGTGGTCATCATCATCCTGGGGATCCTCGCGATGTACGTCGCCCCCAAGCTGATGGGGCGGCCCGACGAGGCCAAGCAGGTGCGGGCCAAGATGGACATCGCCGCCCTCGAAACCGCTCTCAAGCTCTACAAGCTCGACAACGGGCTCTATCCCAGCACCGAGCAGGGGCTGACCGCTCTGGTGCAGACGCCCGAATCCGGCATCATCCCCAAGAAGTGGCGCCAGGGCGGATACCTGGAGAAGGGCAAGGTGCCCAAGGACCCGTGGGGCAACGACTACGTCTACCTGGCCCCGGGGTTGAAAGGGGATTTCGACATTCTCTCCTACGGGGCGGACGGTGTTCCGGGCGGTGAAAACGAGAACAAGGACATCAACAACTGGGACATCGATTGAGCACGGCGGCCTGACCCTGCTCGAGCTGATCGTGGTCATGGCCCTGATCGGGATCGTCTTCTTCTTCGCCGTCCCCCGCTTCGAGGGCTCGTTTCTGCTGGACGACGCCACGAAGGACAGCCGCTGGCTGATGGCCACCTTGAACAACCTGCGCGAGGAGGCCGTGCGCACCCACCGGCTCCAGCTCCTGCACGTCGACCTGGAGACCGGCCGGATCTGGACCACATCCGATGCCATGTCCCCCGAGCAGGTCGCCCGGGCCGCCGCGGGCGCCAGGCGGCCGCCCGCGGGGGGAAGCGTGGCCGGTGTGGAGTTTCCGCTCCGGGGGCGCATCACGGCCGGGAGGGCGGATATCCGCTTTCACCCGGGCGGACGTTCGGATCAGGCCCTGATCCACCTGGTGAACGGGGACAGGGTGCATTCGTTTCTCGTGGAGCCTTTTTTGTCCCAGGTGCGGATCTTCGACCGCCTGACCGGGTTTGACCAACTGCGGTAAGCGCCATGGCCCGATCACAGCCCCCGGGGGCTGCTTTGCCACGCCTGCGGCGGACCTCCGTGCCGCACGGATTCAGCCTGCTCGAGGTGATGATCGCGCTCGGCATCCTGGCGATCGTCCTTTTGAGCGTGTACCGGCTGCATTCGCAGACGATCGCCATGAGCATCGAGGCGCGGTTCATGACCCAGGCCCCGCTTCTCGCCCGCAGCGCCCTGGCGCGCTGGGAGGATCCGGCCCGGCCCCAGCCGGCCTCCGCTGAGGGCGACTTCGGACCGGAGTTTCCCGGCTACCGCTGGCGGATCACGGCCGAGGAGGTCACCGCCCCCAGCCTGGGAAGGGAGTTTGCACGCGACATCCGGCGCATCGAGGTCCGGGTGGCCCTCAACGAGGGCGAATACACCTACGGTTTCCGGACCTACCGGTTTAAAAGAGAGTGAAAGACAGTAACGAGTAACGAGTAAAAGAAAAACCTGGACCAAGATCGTGAGTCAAGCGACTTTTAAAGCCAGATCGTCAAGAACGGAGGCGCTGCCGGCGCGGCCGCATTTGCGCCTCGGCATCGATTCGCCCGTTCGCTTTTCCCAGAGGTCGATTCTCGTTTCTAAACTCGTTGCTCGTTACTCGTTACTCGTTACTAAATCCGTTCATCGTTACTCGTTGCTCACCTTTAAACTCGTTACTCGTTACTCGTTACTCGTTACTAATAAGCCCCCCGGCTTCACCCTGCTCGAAATCCTGGTCGCGATGGCGATCCTGGGGATGGTGGTGGCCACGGTGCTGGGATCATTCAACATGGTTTTTTCCACCACCGAGCGGCTGGATGCCGGCGCCACGATTTTCGAAATGGGCAAGGGCGCCGTCGGCCAGATCACGGCCGACCTGGAAAACATATTTGTTCTTGGCCGCCCCTTCTATAAACCGCCGGGGACCTCCGACCCGCCGGACCCTTACCGCTTTTTAGGAACGGTGGAAACGGGAAGTGGCACGCGCTTTGCTAGTCTTCGGTTGAGCAGCCGTTCGCACGTGCCGCTGGAACCGTCGGTCCGCGAGTCCGGCATCGCGCAGGTCGTCTATTACGTGCAGACCCGCACCGACGGAAGCGCGGTGCTGCGGCGTGCCGATCATCTGTTTCCTTATCCTGCGCGGTTCGAGGAGAACAGCCGGGACCCGGCCCTGTGTGAAAACGTCAGATCCTTGGCGTTCACCTACATCGCCGAGGACGGCACCGAAACGGATAATTGGGATTCGGACTCCGCCCGGTACGGGCATGCGACCCCCGCGATGGTGGTCGTGCGCCTTGAAATCGGGATGGGGGAGGAGACCGCCCTTTTTCAGACGGCAGTGAGACTGCCGCTCGGCCGGCGAAAACAGGCCTGATCATGAACCCTTCAGCCATTGGAATCCTGCGGAACCGGCGCGGCATCGCCCTCCTGGTCACCCTGTCGGTGATGACCCTGCTGGTGGCGGCCACCCTGGAATACAACCGCCGGGCGCGGTTTTCCCTGACCAA
>JALOOS010000136.1 GCA_025454275.1 Desulfobacterales bacterium
CGCACCTGAAAGAGATCGAGGATGCCGTCGAAGCCGCGCGGCGCTATTACAACGCCGTGGTGCGGGATCTCAACACGATGGTCGAGCAATTCCCCTCGAATCTCGTCGCGGCCCGCTTCAAGTTTGAAAAAAAGGAGTTCTTCGAGCTGGAAACCCCGGCGCTCGAGCGCAGGGCGGTCCCGGTCCGGTTCTGATGGCCGCCCGCCCCCTTCCCCGGCCGCGGCGGCCCGGTCACCGCAGCGCCTTGCCGGCCGGCCACCGCCCCGGCCTCCGGCCGCTTTGCGCCGCCCTGCTGATGATGACGCTGCTTGCGGCGGCCGCAACGCCGCAGGCGGGCGAAGAGCCGCCGGCCGAGCGGATCCTTCGCTTCGAAAGCCGCATCACCATCGCCCCCGATGCCCGCATGCAGGTCGTCGAGACCATCACCGTGCGGAGCACCGGCGAACGGATCCAGCGCGGAATCTACCGCGATTTCCCGACCCGCTACCGGGACCGGGCCGGCAACCGGTATACGGTGGAATTCCACCTGGAGGCGGTCGCCCGCGACGGACGCCCCGAGCCCTTCCATACCGAGAACCTCTCCAACGGGATCCGCATCTATGTTGGCCGCAAGGATCTGCGCCTGCCCCCGGGCGACCACACCTACACGCTCGCCTACGCGACAAACCGTCAGCTCGGCTTTTTCGACCGCCACGACGAGCTCTACTGGAACGTGACCGGCAACGGGTGGAGCTTCCAGATCGATGCCGCCCAGGCGGCGGTGGCCCCCCCGCCCGGGGTGCCGGCGGAGGCGCTCGCCCTCGAGGCCTACACGGGCCCGGTGGGCGCCCGCGGCCGCGACTGCACGCGCCGGATCACCGCGGAGGGGCTCGCCGGTTTCGAGACCACCCGGCCGCTCGCCCCGGGCGAGGGGTTGACCATCGTCGTCGGCTGGCCGAAGGGGTATGTGAACGAGCCCTCGCTCCGGGAGAGGACCCGTTGGCTCTTCGCGGACAACTTGACGCTCCTGATCGCCGCCTCCGGTCTTCTGATCGTGCTCGGCTATTACCTCCTCGTTTGGAAGGCCGTGGGGAAGGACCCGGCCCCGGGCGTCGTCATGCCGATCTACGCCCCGCCCGACAACCTCTCGCCGGGGGCCATGCGGTTCGTGGCGGAGATGGGCTATGACGCCCGAATCTTCGCCGCCGCCCTGATCGCCATGGCGGTGAAGGGGGCGCTGCGGATCGAGGAGCAAGACGGCGTCACCACCCTGCGCCGCAAGCCCGACGGCACCGGCCCACTCACCCCCGAGGAGCGCAGGATCGCAAGCCATCTCTTCCGCTCCGGGGATTCCATTTCGCTCGAACGCAAACATCATGCCGCCGTCGCCGCGGCCGTCAACGCCCTCAAGGCCTCGCTGGCTCTCACCTACGAAAAGACCCATTTCGTCAGCAACCGCAAGGCATTCGTTGTGGGCGCCGTGCTGTCGGCCGCGGCGGCGGCCGTCACCTTTCTCTCCGCGATCGATCAGGGGTCGGCGTTTTTCCTCGCGATCTGGCTCACCGGGTGGAGCATCGGCGTTTTTTTTCTGGCCGGAATGGTCTTTTCCCTCTGGCGCCAGGTCTTTTCCGGGGGAAAGGATGTCGGGACCCGGGTGGGCGGCATCGGCGCCGCCCTCCTCATCTCTTTCTTCTCGCTGCCCTTCTTCGCTGCGGAGCTCTTCGCCCTCTACCTTTTGGCCCACGACGCGCCGGGCCTCGCCGTGTGGCTGCTCCTGGTGGCGGCCCTCAACATCCTCTTCTACCACCTGCTCAAGGCGCCCACCCTGCTCGGCCGAAAGCTCCTCGACCGCATCGCAGGATTCAAGCTGTTTCTCGCGGCCACCGAGGGCGACCGCCTTCAGCGCCTGTTTCCCGCCGGCCGAACGCCGGAGCTCTTCGAAAAGTTCCTGCCCTACGCCCTGGCGCTCGGCGTCGAGCAGCAGTGGGCCGAGCAGTTCGCCGACCTGCTGGCCGCCGCCGCCCGGCCCGGCGCCGGGGGCTACCGGCCCGGCTGGTACTCCGGATCTTCCTGGACCGGCGCCGGCGCCGGCGGCTTTGCCGGATCGCTCGGAAGCGTCCTCAGCACCGCCATCTCCTCCTCGGCGGCCGCTCCGGGCTCCTTCTCAGGCGGAGGCGGAGGCGGATCCTCCGGCGGGGGGGGCGGGGGCGGCGGAGGCGGATCCTGGTAAGCCGGAGGTTGACAATCCCGTCCGGCGATCAACCTTAGAGACAGAGAAGATGACGGAAACGCCTTGTAAGCGGAGATCCGTCTTCTGATCCGGGGTGGCTTGGTTTCCCCTCCTCCTTTTCCAGGCCACCCCCTTTTTTTTACCTCCCTTGCGCTGATCTTCCTGCGGCCGCCGCGGAGCAGGCGACCGCGATCGGTTCGGTGCCCCGAGGTCCGGGAACACCTCGTGGGCCGCCGGTTCGCGATATCGACCCATGGGGGGAATTCCCCTCCGCTCGATAAAATGATGTCGTTTGTGCCTCAGAGCAGTGCCGGGCGCACCCGGCAAAAGGGCGGCATCGATCAGCGCTCCTCAGGCAGGTAGAGCGTGTGTTTCCCTTTGATGCGGTTCGGGCTGATGTAGACGGTGTGCTTTCCGGAAGGCGATTCCACCTCGCCGACATAAGGGTATTCGCCCTTTTCCCGTTGTTCACTCTCTTGGAAAATGGCGAGCGCGGCCACAAAGAGATCTGCGACCTGCGGGGAGATGATCAACCCGCCGAACGCATTCGGTACAAGGTAACCCAGTTTTTCGAGGAGGCGGGTCGTGACATGGCTGATCGGCCCTGCGGCATAGGCCGGGTTCACGGAGGTCAGCGCAAAAAGGATGCCGTCGCGCACGGCTTTCTTCTCGCTGGAGGAAAAGGTGACGATGTAATCCTTCCCGGTGCGCATAGGCCAAGCTTCCGTCTACCCGGTAGTTGTCTTATCCGCCGCCCCGCCGCGGATGAACATGTGGACTCTAGCGCAGACCTCCAACGCCGCGGTCAGCACTTGCGAAGCAGCTCCTGCACCTTTTCGGAAAGCTCCCCCAGGGTAAAGGGCTTGCGCAGGCGGACATTACCTCTCTTAGCCTCAAGATCCAAAGATTTCAATTGATTTTCTGTTTTCGGGTGGGGTATACTTCGATCATCATTCAGCAGTATTCCCGTTCCAGCAGACCTGAAACCCACTCTGGTTGAGGGAGGCGGTTCGGGCCCTCGTCGCTCACCCTCGACCTCATTTTTTGAATTAGTGCTCCTGTCCTGTGCGGTGCATTGCATTCATCCTTTCGATGGGGGATTAAAGCCATGATGTACCGTCTCTGCCGCATCCTTTTTCTTTTCGTGTCGGTTCTGTGTGTTGGAGGCTGCACCACCACTCCGCCGAAGCTGCATACGCACTACAAAACCAGCCTTATGCGATTTTTGAGTGTCGATGAGGGCGCTGTGAAGATCCAGGAGACGGAGAAACCGGCCATAACCGTTCCGCTGAGGGTCGGCTTCGCCTTTGCGCCGTCCACGGACTATGGGGAGGGGTTTCCTGAAAAGGAAAGAATGAACTTGATGCAGGAAATAGCGTCTCAATTCAAAGATTTTAAGTTTGTTGAGTCAATCGAGCTTATTCCCTCAAATTACCTTGAAGAGGGCGGAGGATTTTCCAACTTGGACAAGTTGAGGCAATTGTTCGATATAGATGTCATTATGCTGTTTTCCTACGACCAGTCACAGTTTAAGGATACGGGGGCGTTATCGATAACCTACTGGACGCTGATTGGGGCCTACTTTGTAAAGGGTGAAAAGAATGACACCCACACCCTGATGGATGCTGCTCTTTTTCACATTCAAAGCCGGAAACTGTTATTCAGAGCTTCAGGAGTCAACCATCTGAAAAATACGGCGACACCGATCAATTTATCTGAGCAGGCCAGAGAAGACAGTCTTACCAGTTTTCGCCAGGCAAGTTTCGACCTGACCAAGAATCTCAAGGTAAATCTTTATGGGTTCAGAAAAGCGCTCAGGGAGCGGACAGGAAAATTCGAGTTGAAACTCAAACCGGGTTACGAGCTGGAGCCGTTGATCGGTGTCGAATGAATTGAGAATCAAATGGCCAACGGATAATATCACAGAGTGCGGCGGACCGGAACACGTCGATCCGCGTTTATGGTGAACTGGCAGAGCCCGAAGATGGAGGAAAATGTCGATGAGCCAGGAAAAGCGCATATTGTTCGGCGTCGATGAGTCCGATTTTGCCAGGCAGGCGCTGGCCGAGACCGGAAGGCTGCTGAGACACTGTGAAAACTTCAAAATGACCGTATTCTACGGCACTGCTGAGCCCGATTTTTCATTGATTTCCGAATCGGTCGGCCAGGACCCCGGGGCGATTGAAAAGGTAAGAAAGCATTGGGAGCTGAAGGCTCAACAGATTGTGGAGCAGGCCCGGGACACCCTGACTCAGTCCGGATTTGATCCCGGCCGTGTGTCCTTCATGCTCGACCCGAAATGCAGGGTCCCATCCGATGCCATGCTGAAGATCGCCGGCCGGGAGGGCATCGACACGATCGCAGTGGCCCGCTGGGGGAAAGCCACCTTATCGCAACAGGTGATGGGGTCGGTGACCTACCGTTTGGCTCAGTTGGCCACCAACCTGGCCCTCTGGGTCATCGATCCCCGCATCCGCTCGCACAACGTGCTGGTGGGCCTGGTCGGGGCACCCGTCAGCCGGCGGGTCGTCGAATACACGGTGCGCTATTTTTCGCATCTCAAGCAGAGCAAGTTTACCTTTATGCACGTCACGCCGCCGATTCCGCCGCAATATTGGGATGCCGGGGAGGTCTCCGACCTGGAGCGGCATGAAACCCAGGAAAAAATGGCCCTGTGGCTCAAGGATTACACCGACAAAGTGGTGGATATCGCCGATGACGCCAAGCGAAGACTGGTCGGCGCCGGCATCCCCGAGCGGAATGTGATCTTGAAGTTACAGCCTCAAAAAATCGGCATATCCAGAGACATCCTCCTGGAAATGGAACAGGGCGATCACGGCATTCTGGTCATCGGCCGCAAAGGGTACAAGGCCATCACGGAGTTCCCCCTCGGCAGCAAGGCCAATAAACTGCTCGTCAGCGGCCGGGCGTTTCTCATTTGCCTGGTCAACTAGAACCGGTCTCAAAGCGCGTTAACCGGGTTGAAAACAATTCGAAGGCCTGTTTGGAGCCCACGGAAATCAATTGACCCCGCGGCGCATTTCAAACTGGCCCGGCTGCCGTCCGGCGCCGGACCCTCGCTCGCCTAAGGATAGCCGATCCAAGATCAACCGGCGAACTTGCGGTACACCGCCATGGCGATGACGAACACGATCAACGCCAGGGTGAAGTGCCGAATCTGGGGATGGATGAATGGAGGCGGCACCCGGATTCGAACCGGGGAATAGTGGTTTTGCAGACCACTGCCTTCCCACTTGGCTATGCCGCCCAAAAAAAATGGAGCGGGAAACG
>JALOOS010000137.1 GCA_025454275.1 Desulfobacterales bacterium
GAGGCCAAGGCCGGGTTCAGGAAACCTCTCCGCTTCGGAGGCCGCCCGCGCCGCCCGCCGGGAAAGCCCCGGCGCATCGACGGATCTCTTGCAAACCGGTTCGCTTTCGACTACGGATCCAGAGACGTCTTGGAATAGCACAATCGAAGAAGAGGAGGATTGGCGTATGACATCACAGGTTCCGACGTCCGGCATTCGCCCGAATCCGATGGGAGACCGGCCGGAAATCGACGCCACGGCTTTTGTGGACCCCAGTGCGCAGATCATGGGCAAGGTGGTGATCGGTCCTCGGGTATACGTGGGACCGCTGTCGGTCATCCGGGCGGATGAGGTCGATGAACACGGCAAGGTGTTTCCGGTCGTGATCGAGGAGGATGCCTGCATCCAGGACGGGGTGATCATCGGACCGAGGTCCGGGTCGGCCCGCGCTGCAACATCTCCCACGGTGTCATCGTCCACGGCCCGGCGCAGATCAAAGCGGACAGTTTCGTGGCCATCCGCGCCGTGGTCTACGATTCGGTCCTCGGTGAATCGGTGTGGGTGGGGGTTGGAGCGGTCGTCATGCGCAGCCGGGTGCCGGCCCACACCTGGATCCCCGCCGGATCGATCATCCGTTCGGACCAAGACACCAAGCAGTTCCGTCTGGTCGATCTGAAGGAGGAGCGCTACAAGAAAGGGGTCTACGACGCCAGCGCCGCCCTGCGGGACAGCTACCGGAAGCTTTACGGACAATAACGAAAGAGCCGGGCACCCGCCGGTGGGCGCCCGGCATGCATCGTCGTTTCAGCGCCGTCTGCGCTCTTTACGGGATGATGCCCATCCCTTTCAGGACGGAGAGCATGATGGCTGCCGCCATCACCGATCCCACCTGGCCGCCCGTGTTGGCCCCTACCGCATGCATCAGAAGGAAGTTGAACCGGTTGTACTTCAGCCCCTCTTTTTGAACGACCCGCGCCGCCATGGGGTAGGCGGAGATGCCGGCGGCCCCGATCAGGGGGTTGATCCTGCCCCCGGTGGCCTTGCACATCAGCTTTCCGAAGAGCACTCCGCAGACCGTGTCCAGGCAGATCGCGACGAAGCCGAAGATCAGGATCATGATGGTCTGGGTCGTCAGAAACGCGCGGCCGTCCATCGTCGCGCCGATCGAGATGGCGAGAAAGAGGGTCACGACGTTGGCGATCTCGTTTTCGGTCGCTTTGGTCAGGCGGCCGACCACACCGCTCTCCTTCATCAGGTTGCCCAGCATGATGGTGGCGAGCAGGGGGAGGCCCTGCGGGGCGATGAACCCGCCGAAGATGGTAACCACGATGGGGAAGAGAATCTTGGTGGTCTTGGAGGCCGGCGATGTCGAGACGAGCTCGGACATGTTGATCTGGCGCTCTTTTTCGGTGGTCAGTAGCCTCATGATAGGGGGCTGGATGATCGGCACGAGGGACATGTAGGAGTAGGCCGCCACCGAGACCGCTGCCAGGAGGTGGGGGGCGTACTTGGAGGAGACGTAGATGGCCGTCGGTCCGTCGCAGGCGCCGATCACGCCGATGGCCACGGCATCCAGCTTGTCGAAGCCGAAGAGCAGCGCGAGCCCGATGGTGAGGAAGATCCCGAACTGGCCGGCCGCCCCCAGCAGGAAGATTTTCGGGTTCTCCAGGAGCGGGCCGAAATCCGTCATGGCGCCGATGCCGATGAAGATCAGCAGCGGGAAGAGCTCGTTGGCGACCCCCATGTTGTAGATGGTCCGCAAAAACCCCTCCTCGCCCATCAGGTCGGCCAGGGGAATGTTGACTATGATCGCCCCGAACCCGATCGGCACCAGGAGCAGCGGCTCGACGTCCTTTTTGATTCCGAGGTAGAGCAGCAGGCAGCCGACGGCAATCATCACCGGGTTGGACCAGTGCAGGTGAAGCACGCCCGCGCCCAGGCCGCTCAGTCCATTCACAATCGCATCGAACATGGTGGTTTCGCTTTCCGCAGTTCAGTTGGAGGGTTCTTCTTTAGCAGGAAAGATCTTCTTCAACAGGTTCATCATCACCGCCAGCAGGCCTAGTGCGGCAAGGGTCCCGCCCATCCCGACCACCAGCAGGGTCAAACCGAAGGTCACATTGTCCATCGCAGCTCTCTCCTGATCTCGACTCGTTCGCGCCGTTTGGTTTCTATACTCTTATTGATTCGCCGCGTCAATTCCGGATCTTCCAATAGGTCCTTACTCGAGCGGTTGAGCCGGAGATGGTCGGTTTTCCGACTGCTTACGGCCCATGCGTGGCCGGCGCCTTACGACCATTTGACATCCATCGGCCGAGTCGATACTCTCAAGGGGTCTATACTGAAAAACGGCCGTCTCAATCAATCCCGCGAAAGGAGGACGGATGAACACCCCTCACCCCGCCGTGACCGCCCGGAGCATTTTCGCCCTTATTCTGTGCGTGCTGCTGATCGCATCCTGCCAGAGCATGGACGCCGGGGACACCAAGAAGGCGGTGCCGCGCCTGCCGGATGTGCGTGAGTTCGACGATGTGCTCGTCCCCCGCGAGATGGAGGTCAATCGCGATGCCTCCTTCGTCTACCGGGGAACCTCCCTGCCGACGGGGCTTTTACGGCTGGCCGGTCCCGTCGAGGCCACCTCTCTGATGCGATACTTCGAGGTGAACCTGCCCAAAGACGGCTGGAAGCAGGTGAGCCGATTCCGGGCCCCGCAATCGCTCATGGTCTTCCAGAAGGCCGAGCGGATGTGCATCATCGCCATCGAGGACTCGACATTTCGCACCTTCATGGACATCTGGGTCGTGCCCTTGAACGATTCGGTCGACACCGGCATCCGCAAGTGAGGCGGCCGGCTCTTTCCCGACGGTGATCATGGTCGATGCCCGCCGTTTCATCCAGACGATCGACACGGTCTCCCGGAGCCTGCAGGACCTGGTGCGCTCCGGCACCAGCGGGCTTGACTGCTCGCCGGCCTCCCTCGAGATCATCGCCGGCTGGGGTCGGCGGACTCTTCGTGGTTCGGAGAGCCTGGGGGCGGTCCGTGAGGATCTCGGTGACTGCCGGCGCTGCAAGCTCGCGTCAAGCCGCACCCGGATCGTCTTCGGCCAGGGCAACCCGCGGGCCCGGCTCATGTTCATCGGCGAAGGTCCGGGACAGGAGGAGGACCGCGCCGGGGAGCCCTTCGTGGGCGCCGCCGGTCAGCTCTTGACGAAAATCATCGAGGCGATCAAGCTGACCCGCCCGGAGGTATACATCGCCAACGTCGTCAAGTGCCGCCCCCCCGGCAACCGGCTGCCGGAGCCCGATGAGATCGCGACCTGCATGCCGTTTCTGGAGCGCCAGATCGCAGCCGTCCGCCCGAGGCTCATCTGCCTGCTGGGGGCCTGCGCCGCGCAGAGCGTGCTCCGCACGACCGAGCCGATCTCGCGGCTGCGCGGTCGCTTTTTCGATCGCAACGGCATCCGGGTGATGCCCACCTTTCATCCCGCCTACCTGCTGCGCAACCCCGAGAAAAAGCGGGACGTCTGGGAGGACATGAAGCTGCTGATGAAGGAATATCCTTATGAGGACTGAACGGGGAGGCAGGATCGCTGCCGGATTGCTGCGCTGGGCGGCGGCGGGGGTGCTGCTCGTCGCCGCGGGCGTCGGGCCGGCCGTGAGCGCGGGCGAGGAGGTGATCATCATCCGGGTCTCCGACGCGATCAGCCCGGCGATCGCCGATTTCATCCACCAGGGCCTGGCAGCCGCTGAAAAGCAGAAGGCCGCGCTCGCCGTGATCGAACTCGACACGCCGGGCGGCCTGGCCGACTCCATGCGCACCATCATCCAGGCGATTCTGGCAAGCTCCGTGCCCGTGGCGGTGTACGTCGCGCCGAGCGGTGCGCGGGCGGCCTCGGCCGGGGTGATGATCACGATGGCGGCCGACATCGCGGCGATGGCGCCCGGCACGAACATCGGAGCGGCCCACCCCGTGGGCGCCGGCGGGCAGGAGATCGACGGCAAGATGTCGGAAAAAGTGGTCAACGACATGGTTGCCCACGCGAAAAGCGTGGCCGAACGCCGGGGCCGCAACGCCCAGTGGGTCGAGCGGGCGATCCGGGAGAGCATCTCCGCGACGGAGAGCGAGGCCTTGAGCGAGGGCATCATCGACCTGGTGGCGCGCGACCTCGACGACCTGCTGCGGCAGGTAAACGGCCGGGCGCTCCCGGGCAGGGGCACCCTGACGCTGGATGCCCCCCGCAAAACCGTGTTCGAAGAGACCTTGCGGACCAAGATCCTCAAGACCATCAGCAACCCCAACATCGCCTACATCCTGCTCATGATCGGGCTGGCGGGGCTCTACTTCGAGTTGTCGCACCCCGGGGCCATTTTCCCGGGGGTGGTCGGAGGGATCTGCCTGGTCCTCGCCTTTTTCGCCATGCAGACTCTCCCGGTCAACTATGCCGGCATCCTGCTCATCGCGCTGGCGATCATCTTCTTCATCATGGAGCTGAAAATCGCAAGCTACGGCCTCTTGAGTGTGGCGGGGCTGGTGTCGCTGCTCCTGGGTTCGCTCATGCTGTTCAGCGGGGAGGGTCCCGAAGGCCGCGTCGCCTGGAGCGTCTTCGTGCCGACCCTTCTCACCGTGGGCGGTTTTTTCGTGGCGGTGGCGTTTCTGGTGATGCGGGCCCAGACCTCCCGGACCGCGACCGGTGCCGAGGGCATGCTGGGCCGGACCGCCCTCGTCAAAACGCCGCTCGCTCCGCGGGGAAAGGTGATGGTCCACGGCGAGATCTGGAACGCCGTGGCGAGGGTGCCGATCGCCGCCGGCGCCCCGGTCCGGATCGTCAAGGCCGACGGGTTGCTGCTCGAGGTCGAGCCGCTGGAGCCGGAGTCCGGTCACGGGCCCGAAACGGGTTGAGCCGTGTCCGCCATCTCAATGGCTTCCGGTGGGGGCGGCTCCCGGCCTTCGCAGCCAGTATTTCGGCGGAGTAGGCTACCGTCGCGAGGTTTCAGCGCCTGCTCTTTTTCCCCTTATGCGGGGTTGAGGAATTTTTTGAAAAACCCCTGTACGAATCGTTTCAAGCCGGCGGGGCGCCGCCGAAGGAGGGCATCATGTACACCGTGTTGGCGATCGTCCTGTTGGCTGTTTTCTTTCTTTCCGCCGCCCTAAAAATTCTCAATGAGTACGAGCGCGGGGTGGTCTTCCGCCTCGGCCGGGTGATCGCCGCCAAAGGGCCCGGGCTGATCATTCTGATCCCCCTGATCGATCGCATGGTGCGGGTCAGCCTGCGGCTGGTGGCGCTCGACGTCGAGCCTCAGGACGTGATCACCCGCGACAACGTATCGGTCAAGGTCAACGCGGTCCTCTATTTCCGGGTGGTCGACCCGGTGAAGGCCATTGTCCAGGTGGAGAACTACAGCTACGCCATCTCCTACCTGTCCCAGACGACCCTGCGCAGCGTCTGCGGCCAGGCCGAACTGGACGACCTGCTGGCCAACCGCGAGAAGATCAACGCCGAGCTCCAGGAGATCCTGGACACCCACACCGACCCCTGGGGAATCAAGGTCGCCAACGTGGAGCTCAAACACATCGACCTGCCGCAGGAGATGCAGCGGGCGATGGCCCGGCAGGCCGAGGCCGAGCGCGAGCGGCGCGCCAAGGTCATCAACGCCGAGGGCGAATTCCAGGCGGCGGCCAAGCTGGCCGAGGCCTCCACCATCATCGAGCAGCACCCGGTGGCCCTGCAGCTGCGGTACCTGCAGACCATGCGGGAGATGTCCTCGGAGAGCAACACGACCACCTTTTTCCCGATTCCGATGGAGTT
>JALOOS010000372.1 GCA_025454275.1 Desulfobacterales bacterium
CGGCGAGCCGGGCGGCGGCCTCCTCGTTGTCGATCGCGATCGGCTCCTCGCTCAGGTTCCCGCTGGTCATGACGAGGGCGGCAAAGCCCTCCGCGAGCAGGAGGTGGTGCAGGGGGGTGTAGGGCAGCATGGCGCCCACGAAGCGGTTGCCGGGCGCCACCTCTGCAGCGAGCGGGAAGGGGTCAGCCTTGGCAAGGAGTACGATGGGCCGCTCGATCGAGGTCAAAAGGGCCTCCTCTTTCGGACCCACCCGGGCGTAGGCCCGGATGCCCTCCAGGTCGGCCGACATCACCGCAAAGGGCTTCTCTTCGCGGAGCTTCCGACGGCGCAGCCGGGCTACGGCATCGGGCTGAGCGGCATCCACCGCCAGGTGGTAGCCGCCGAGACCTTTGACGGCGAGGATCCGCCCCTCCCGGATGAGCGCCGCCGCCGTGCGGATGGGGTCTTCGGTGCGGATGGCGCCCCCCTGATCGTCCCGCAGCGTCACCTGCGGGCCGCAGACCGGGCAGGCGTTGGGCTGGGCGTGGAAGCGCCGGTCGGCCGGGTCGTCGTATTCGGCCCGGCAAGTCGCGCACATGGTGAAATGGCGCATCGAGGTCTTCGGCCGGTCGTAGGGGATGTCGTCGATGATGGTGTAGCGGGGCCCGCAGTTGGTGCAGTTGATGAAGGGGTAGCGGTGGCGCCGGTCGGCGGGGTCGAACATCTCGCGCAGGCAGTCGGCGCAGACCGCCACGTCCGGGGAGATCAGGGTGGCCATGGCGGCGTCGCCGCGGCTGGCGGCGATGCGGAAATCGGTGCAGTGGCGCAGCGCTTCGGGCCGGGAGACGATGTCAACGATCCGCGCGAGGGGCGGGGGGTTCCCGGAGAGCTCCTGTTCGAAGCGGCGAATCGACTCCGGCAGGCCTTCGACGTGGATGGTGACGCCCGCGGCGGTGTTGGCCACCTCGCCGTTCAGCCCGAGGCGGGCGGCCAGCTGATAGACAAAGGGCCGGAACCCGACGCCCTGGACGATGCCGTTGACCCGCAGGCATCTGGCCGCGTAGCGGGGCTCCATGGATCAGGCACCCGGCTCCTCCTCACGGTCGGCTTGGGCGTCCATGAGGGCGGCCGCCTCCTTGAGCAGGGCCAGGGTCTCCATCGCCGCGGCTTCATCGATCTTGGAGATCGCAAAACCGGCATGGACGATGACGTAATCCCCAACGGTGCGGATCCTTCTTTCGGTAGGTGACACCCAAGCGGTCCAACTCGGCCAACACCCGCCGGATCACCTCGTCCACCTTGGACTGCACCGCGGGGGTCATCACCAGGCTTAAGGTCTGAATATCCTCGGGCTCGACTCCTATGATAACGGTTTTGGGGACATTGTCGAGGGCCTGGCAGAGGGTCAGCGCCTCGAGGAAGTCCACCTGGTGGAGCGAGTTCTTGGCCCGGATCCGCTCAGGGATCTCGTCTCCCTCGATCCGGTAGAGGTCGCCGGGCGCCCCCTTGTTGCGCATCGTGTCGACGACGATGAGGTGCCTGGGCTTTGAAATCACCCCCAGCAGGTTGATCCCGAGCACCCCGCCGTCCACCACCAGCACGTTGTCGGGGAAGTCATATTCCGCCTCGATTCGTTTGGCCACGTGGATGCCGAAGCCGTCGTCCGAGAAGAGGATCGAGCCGATCCCCAGGATCATGATCTCCGGGGAGTGGAGCGCATCAAAGGGGCTTGAATCGGTGCCGGTCAAAGGAGATCCCCTTGTCAAAAAAAACGCCGGCCTCCCGGAAGGGGGGAGGCCGGCGGAATGGAAACACGGTTTACAACGCCTTGATCTTGTAGACTTCGTTCGAATCCGGGTCGATCACGTGCACGGCGCAGGCGATGCACGGGTCGAAGGAGTGGACCGTCCGCAGAACCTCGAGCGGTTTCTTGGGATCGGCGACGGGGGTTCCGATCAGAGCCTCTTCCAGCGGGCTGGCTTTGCCGTTCGCATCCCGCGGGCCGAGGTTCCAGGTCGACGGCACGACATACTGGTAGTTCTTGATCTTCTTGTCCTCGATCACCACCCAGTGCCCGAGGGCGCCGCGCGGGACGTCGTTCAGGCCCATGCCCTGGGCCTTGCTCGGCATCTCGTAGGGCTCAAAGGTCTTGGTGTCGCCGCTCTTGAGGTTCTCGACGAGCTCCATGACCCAGCCCTGCATCGCCTCGCCGACGACCAGGGTCTCGATCCCGCGGGCGGCGGTGCGGCCCAGGGTGGAGAAGAGCGCATCGGCGTTGACCCCGAGCTTGTTCACCACCATGTCGACCACGGGGGCGATCTGCTTGTGGCCGTAGCCGTAGGCCACGAGCACGCGGGCCAGCGGTCCCACTTCGCAGGGCTCCCCGTCGTAGCGCGGCGCCTTCAGCCACGAGTAGCGGCCGTCTTTGCTCTCGGTGTCGTACTTGGGATCGCCCTGGTAGGGTTTGGTCTCCCCCTGATAGGGGTGTTTGGCGGCGGTGCCTTCATACCAGGAGCGGGCGACGTGCTCGGTGACCTTCGAGGGATCGACCGGCTTCACCCCGGAGAGGGCGCGCTTGGAGATGATGCCGCGGGGCATGAAGAGGCTTTCGGGCTCCTTGTCGCTCTGGGGGAAATCCCCGTAGGCCAGGAAGTTGGAGGTGCCGCCGATGGCGCCCCAATCCTTGTAAAAGGAGGCGACCGCCAGGAGATCGGGGATGTAGACGTTCTTGATGAAGTCCTGGGTCTCCTTGGTGATGTAGAGGAACTCGGCGATGCGGCCCGGGGTCAGGTCGCCGACGCAGGTCACCCCGCCCGTCACCAGGAACTGCGGATGGGGGCGTGCATGCGGGCGGCCTTGGCCTGGAGGCGGAGCGCCTCGATGTAGTGGGCGGTGGCCATGAGGTTCGCCTCCGGCGGCAGCTTGTAGGCCGGATGCCCCCAGTAGGCGTTGGCGAAGGGGCCGAGCTGCCCGCTTTCGACGAAGGTCTTCAGGCGCGCCTGGACATTCTTGAAATAATTGGTGCCGCCGAAGGGGGCGTTGGAGACGCTGTCCTGCAGCGCCGCGGTCTTGGC
>JALOOS010000138.1 GCA_025454275.1 Desulfobacterales bacterium
GGAAGGAGGCCGACCGGGCGGCGAGTGCCGCCATCTACCGGCGCTGCCGGGAGGCCGGCATCAATTTTTTCGACTGCGCCAACGTCTATGCGAACGGGGCGTCCGAAAAGATCCTGGGGGAGCTGGTGGCATCGGAGCGCCATGAGCTCATCCTCGCCTCGAAGGTCGGCGGGGTGATGGGGCCGGGCGTGAACCGCGAGGGGCTCTCGCGGCGCCACATCCTTCAAGAGTGCGACGCGAGCCTGCAGCGGCTCGGCACCGATTGGGTCGACATCTATTTCGCCCACCGCTTCGACGCCCGGGTTCCGGTCGAGGAGAGCCTGCGGGCTTTCGACACGCTGGTGCAGCAGGGCAAGGTGCGGTATCTGGGGGTCAGCAACTGGGCGGCCTGGCAGATCGCGCGGGCCCTCGGCATCAGCGCCTGTAACGCTGGCGCTCGACGCCGGGATGGGGGTCATCACCTACAGCCCCCTCGGCGGGGGGCTGCTCACTGGAAAATACGGCGCGTCACCGGCTCCGGGCTCCGGGCGGCTCGCCGAGAACCCGTTGTACACGCGCCGCTATGCCGATGGTTGGATGTTCGAGGCTGCCCAAGGCCTGACCGCGATAGCGGCGGAGGCGGGGATCTCGCCGGTGAGCCTGGCCGTCGCCTGGGCGGCCCGCCACCCGGCGGTGAGCTGTCCCATCATCGGGGCCCGCAGCCTCGAGCAACTCGAGCCTTCACTGGCGGCCGCCGACGTCGAGATCCCCCCCGATCTCTACACGGCACTCTGCCGGCTCGTCCCGGCGCCACCCCCGGCAACGGACCGTACGGAGGAGCGGGTCTGAGGCCGACCCGTACGGCTACCGCTCACCCCGGCAAGCAGTGCTGGTGGACCACTCATCCCAGATCGGGCTCGATCTGCAGGGTGTCGTTGAAGCGGTTGACCATATTGGCAAGGGCGATCACCATCACGAGCTCGACAATCTCGTCCTCGGAATAATAGCGGCTCAGCCAGTTGAGCACAGAGGCGTCGATCGTGGAGGCCCCGCGGGTCACGAGATCGGCAAACCGGAGGGTGGCCCGCTCCTTCTCATCGAAGGCCGGGCTGTTCTGGTAAAAGCGCAACGCCTCGATCTGCTGATCGGTCACGCCGGCCTGCTTGGCCGATGCCGTGTGGGCGCGCAGGCAGTACTGGCAGGCGTTGATGCTCGCGGTTTTCAAGTAGGCCAACTCCTTGAGCTTCGCCGGCACGCGGCCCTTCAGCATGACCGCGTTGTAGAAGGGCACGAAGCGTTTCAGCGCAGCCGGAAACCGGGCCATGACGGCGAAGACGTTGGGCATCCTGCCGATGGCGGCGTGCATCCCGTCAAAGATCTCACCGATGCTGGCATCTGCCTGGTTCTTGGCAAGCGGTGCGGGTACTCCCATGGATGGCGTCCTTTCTTTAAGATGTATCACGCAGATTGGATGGCACGCCTCAGGTCTCGATAAAAAAGGCGGCTGGGGTCAATCGATCATGTAGGCGATGAGAAATATTCCCACCATGGTGAAGGCAAGCACGAGCTTCACCAGCGTGCCGAAGATGAACCCGACCCAGGTCCAGGCACCTACCCGCCCCGCCCCGGCGGCACTGCCGCGCGATAGGAATTCACCGGCCACCGCGCCGATGAAGGGGCCGATGACAATCCCCGCGATCCCGAAGAAAAGGCCCACGACGGTGCCGATGGCGGCGCCGATAAGGGCGCTGCGGCTGGCGCCGGCCCGCTTTGCTCCCAGGCTGGCGGCGATCAGGTCCACCAGGAAGGAGAGTGCGGTCAGCCCCGCCAGCACGATCAGGACCGCCCCTCCCACCCGCTGAAAGCCGTCCGCCCAGGCGGCGGTCAAAAGCCCCGCGAACACCAGGGGCGCCCCCGGCAGCGCCGGCAGGAGGGTCCCGGCCAGGCCGGCGAGGATCAGAAGTGCCGCCAGTACCCAGGCAAGGGTGGTTGCAACCTCAGGTCCTACGGTGGGCATGGATTTCACCTGTTAGCGAGGGGTCCGCCCGTTCATTTGTTCTGAATTTATAACGAGCCGACGGCCCTGGCAATAGCCGCTCCCGGATCCGGAGTCGTTTCTGCCGCCAATCCCTTTTTTGACCTCTTATCAGGTTGATGGTATGACGCTTTCAAGCAAGTTTCGTTTTCTTTCTGTGGGAGCGGCTTCCAGCCGCGATGAGGTCCCGGCTGGAAGCCGCTCCTGGCAAAAGACCCCCGCGGGGGCATCTCCGCCGCAGGAAAAACGATGAGGGACAGCCGCTACTTCATTGACCTGGAGCAGCAGTTCGGGGCGTTCAACTACAAACCCCTCGACGTGGTGCTCCACCGCGGCCAGGGGATCTGGGTCTGGGACGTCGAGGGCCATCGCTACCTGGATTGTCTTGCGGCCTACTCGGCCGTGAACCAGGGCCATTGCCACCCGAAGATACTGAAGACCCTGATCGACCAGGCCCAGACCCTCTGCCTGACCTCGCGCGCCTTCCGGAACGACCAGCTGGGACCGTTCTACCAGGAGGTGTGCGCGCTCACCCGCTCGCACCGGGTGCTGCCCATGAACAGCGGGGCCGAGGCGGTCGAGACGGTCATCAAATCGGTGCGCAAATGGGGGTATGAGGTCAAGGGGATTCCCCGCGACCGGGCGGAGGTGATCGTCTGCGCCGGCAATTTCCACGGCCGCACGCTCGCGATCGTCGGCTTCAGCACCGACCCCAAATCGCGCGCGGGCTTCGGCCCCTTCGCCCCGGGCTTCACCGTCATCCCCTTCGGCGATGCCGCCGCGCTGGAGCGCGCCATCACCCCGCATACGGTCGCTTTCCTCGTTGAGCCGATCCAGGGCGAGGCCGGGGTCATTATCCCGCCGCGGGGCTATCTGCAGGAGGTCCGGCGGATCTGCACCGCGCACAACGTCGTGCTCATCCTGGACGAGATCCAGACCGGCCTGGGCCGCACGGGCCGGCTGCTGGCCGAAGAGCACGAGGGGATCGAGGCCGACATCACGCTGGTCGGAAAAGCCCTATCCGGAGGGTTCTACCCCGTCTCGGCCGTTCTCTCGACGAGCGAAGTCCTGGGCGTGCTGCGCCCCGGCGAGCACGGCAGCACCTTCGGGGGCAACCCGCTCGCTTGTGCCGTCGCCCGCACGGCCCTGAGGGTGCTGGTGGAGGAGGGGATGATCGAGAATTCCGAAAAAATGGGGGAATTTTTCCTTGCGGGCCTGCGCGCGATTCGAAGCCCGCTGATCAAGGAGGTGCGCGGCCGGGGGCTGATGATCGGCCTCGAGCTTCAGCCGGAGGCGGGCGGCGCCCGGCGGTTCTGCCAAGCGCTCAAAGAGCGCGGCATCCTATGTAAGGACACCCACGAGCACACCATTCGATTTTCCCCTCCGCTCGTCATTCAACGCCCGGATATCGAGTGGGCGCTCGATCGGATCCTCCCGGTGTTTGCGAGCGCAGGCCCGTGAGGGCGGCGGATCCTCCCGCCGGCGAACCCCATCAACCCGGCGGCAGCCGAAACGGGCCCGCCGCAAAAAAGGAACCCACATGAAGCTCACTGGCAGGCACTTTTTAAAATTGCTGGATTTCTCCCCGGCGGAAATCGAGTTCCTGCTGGACCTTTCGGCCGAGCTCAAGCAGGCCCGGCGTGCCGGCCGGGAGCTCCGGCGGCTTGAGGGCCGGCAGATCGCGCTGATCTTCGAGAAGACCTCGACCCGGACCCGTTGCGCCTTCGAAGCGGCTGCCCACGACCAGGGCGCCCACGTGACCTATCTCGACCCCGCCGGCTCGCAGATCGGCAAGAAGGAGTCGATCCGGGATACCGCGCGGGTGCTCGGGCGGATGTACCACGGCATCGAGTACCGCGGCTTCGAGCAGGACAAGGTCGAGGAGCTGGCCCGCTATGCCGGTGTTCCGGTCTGGAACGGGCTGACCAACGAGTTCCACCCCACCCAGGCCCTTGCCGACCTGCTCACCATGCGGGAGCACGGCGCGAAACCGCTCCGGCAGACGGCCTTCGCCTTCCTGGGCGACGGGCGCAACAACGTGGCCAACTCGCTGCTGGTCGGCGCCGCCAAGACGGGGATGGACTTTCGGGTGGTCGCCCCGGCGCCGCTTCAGCCGAACCCGGAGCTGCTCAGGGCGGCCCGCGGGATCGCGCAGCAGACCGGGGCGCGGATCACCGTCACCGATGAGATCGCGCAGGGGGTTCGCGGCTGTGATTTTCTCTATACCGACGTGTGGGTGTCGATGGGTGAGCCCGATGCCGTCTGGGAGGAGCGCATCCGGCTGCTTCGCCCCTACCAGGTCAACCCCGCCGCCATGGAGAGGACCGGTAACCCGGCGGTGAAATTCCTGCATTGCCTGCCCGCCTTCCACGACCGGCAGACCGAGATCGGGGAGGCCATTTTCCGGAGGTTCGGGCTTGAGGCGATGGAGGTGACCGATCAGGTCTTCGAGTCGCCCGCCTCGGTCGTTTTCGACCAGGCCGAGAACCGGCTGCACACCATCAAGGCCATCCTGGTGGCGACTTTAAGTAACGAATAACGAGCAACAAGTAACGAGGGGAGGACGGAGGTTCAGTCGGGGTCGGTATCGCTATCGGAATCGGTGTCGTCATTTCAGATTTACGTCCTCAGCCTGTCATCCCGTCCCCGAGGGCAAAGGTCTCGATATCGAACCCGATACCGACCCCGACCCCGATGCGCGTTACCTTCCCCTATGGATCGGAAAATAAAATAAGCGTCGGAGTTTAAGGAAACCAGCAACGAGAGCAAAAAACTGAAAGATGAATCCTTCTGACAAACCGCTTTTGCTCATCGCCCTTGGCGGCAACGCCCTGATCCGGAAAGGTCAGAAGGGCACGGCCGAGGAGCAGTTCGCCAACCTGAAGGCTCCCATGCGCCAGGTTGCGCGCCTCTCCCGGGACTACCGTCTCGTGATCACCCACGGCAACGGCCCCCAGGCCGGAAACCTTCTGCTCCAGCAGGAGAGCTGCCGCGAGGTGCCCGACATGCCGCTCGAAATCATCGTCGCCATGACCCAGGGGCAGATCGGGTACATGATCGAATCGACCCTGGACCGGGCCCTGATGGAGATCGGCGTCACCAACGAGCAGCTCTTCGTCTCCCTGATCTCCTACGTCGTGGTGGATGAGAAGGATCCGGCCTTTCAAAACCCCACCAAGCCGATCGGCCCTTTCCACAGCGAAGAGGAGGCCCGGCGCCTGCCCTACACGATGGTCAGGACCGACAAGGGCTATCGGCGGGTGGTGGCGAGCCCCGCGCCGCTCGCGATCGTCGAGCACCGCGAGATCAAGAAGCTGATTGAAACAGGCTTCATCGTCATCTGCTGCGGTGGGGGCGGAATCCCGGTGATCCGCAAGGATCGCAAGTTCCGGGGGGTGGACGCCGTCATCGATAAAGACCTGGCCAGTGCCGTGCTCGCGGCCGAGATCAAGGCCGACGCCTTCCTTATCGCCTCCGATGTGGCCGGGGTCTGCCTCGATTGGGGCACGCCGCAACAAAGGCAGCTCTGCCGGGTATCGGCGGCCGAGCTGGAGGGCTACCGGGCGCAGGGCCATTTCCCGGCCGGTTCCATGGGCCCCAAGGTCCAGGCGCTCCTCCAGTTCCACCGGGCCACAGGAAACCGCGGCATCATCTGCCACCTCGAGGACATCGAGCGCGCCGTCGCGGGGGCGGCGGGGACCGAGGTGGGCATGCCTTATTGAGGCGGGCTGACGGGCCGACCGGCGACCGGCTGACCCAGAAACAAGCATCCATGCAGCCAAAAAACATCATCATCATCGGCGCCGCGGGGCGGGATTTCCACAACTTCAACATGGTGTTCCGCGGCGATGAGACCCATCGGGTGGTCGCTTTCACCGCGGCCCAGATCCCGGACATCGCCGGCCGCAGGTACCCGGCCGCCCTGGCCGGCCCGCTCTACCCCAAGGGAATCCCCATCCACGCCGAGGCGGACCTGCCCAAGCTGATCCGGGCCCTCGACGTGAGCGAGTGCGTCTTTGCCTACAGCGACGTCTCCTGCCAGCAGGTGATGGATATCGCCGCCGTCGTCCAGGCGGCGGGGGCGAACTTCGTGCTCCTTGGCCCGCGGCAGACCATGCTGAAAAGCGTGAAGCCGGTCGTCGCGGTGGGGGCGGTGCGCACGGGATGCGGCAAGAGCCAGACCGCGCGGCGTATCATCGAGATCCTGATGGAAAAGGGGCTCAAAGTGGTCGCGGTCCGCCACCCCATGCCCTACGGCGATTTGGCCGCGCAGAAGGTCCAGCGCTTTGCGACCCTGCGCGATCTGTCGAAACACAAGTGCACCATCGAGGAGATGGAGGAGTACGAGCCCCACGTCGTGCGCGGCAACGTCATCTACGCCGGGGTGGACTACGCGGCTGTTTTGAGGGCGGCCGAAAACGACCCCGGCGGCTGCGACGTGATCCTCTGGGAGGGCGGCAACAACGACCTGCCCTTCTTCAGACCCGACCTGCAGGTGACGGTGGCGGACCCCCATCGTCCCGGCCATGAAATCAGCTTCTACCCCGGCAATGTCACCCTGCGCCTGGCGGACGTGGTCGTGATCAACAAGATCGACAGCGCCGGACCGGAGGGCATCGACATCGTGCGCCGCAACATCGCTGCCGTCAATCCCGGGGCGCTTGTGATCGACGCCGCCTCCGTCATCACGGTGGAGGATCCCGACCTGATCCGTGGCCGGCGTGTGCTGGCGATCGAGGACGGCCCCACCCTGACCCACGGCGGGATGACGATCGGGGCCGCGGCGGTGGCGGCGCGCAAGTTCGGGGCCGCGGCGATCGTCGACCCGCGGCCCTACCTCAAAGGGCGGCTGAAGGAGACGTTTCGGATCTATCCGGGCATCGGTGCGGTGCTGCCGGCGATGGGCTACGGCG
>JALOOS010000373.1 GCA_025454275.1 Desulfobacterales bacterium
GTTGGCCTGGTCCGGGTCGCCCGCATTCAAGGCCGCGAACCCCTCCGCCATCCAGCGGCGGAACTCTTCGGCCCGGATCCGGGCCTTGACGCGGTCAAGCCCTGCGCGCGCCGGCTGGGACTGCGGGTCCAGGCGCAGGGCCTCTTGAAACTCGGACAGGGCGGCCGCAAGCTCCCCGGCGGCCGACAGGCGCTCGCCGGCGGCAAGACGTTCTGCCAGAGGTGCGGCGCTCCCCGTATCGGCCGCCGCGGCGGGGGGCTGGGCCGCGGCCGGCTCCGGCGCTGCCGCCGGCATCCGGGGGGCGGCGGCAACGGGGGCAGCCGCCGAAGGGGCGGTTTCATGCGCCGGGGGGGCAGGCCCCTGGGGCTCCCCCGAGGCGCTCGTCACGGGAATCCGGGCGAGGCGATCGATCCACCAGAGGCCGCCCGCCGTCAGGGCGGTAATCAGCAGCAGGACGGCCCCCACCCTCAAGTGCCGGGTCCGCGGCCCTCCGCCCGCCCGCTCTGCAGCTGCCGCGCTGCGGACGGGAATGGGGGCAATGACCTCCCCGCCTCGCAGGCCCTTGCGGTCCCCGGGGCTCATTCGCCGAACCCCGTTTCGGCGCGGTAGATCTCGCGCAGCAGCTCCCGCCAGCGCCGGAACTGCTCTTCGGCCGGGCCCGTGAGCTCATAGCTCTTCCCCTCGAATTCGACGAGGACCGGCTTCATCTCGCTGCCGAACGTTTCGCTCAGCTCGCGGATGGACTCGGAGTGCATCTCGGCCTGCTTGGAGAGGTTGACCCCGTTGACGATCACCTGGCCGCCGATGACGATCATGCCGATCTCAAGCGGTCCGATCCCCCGCTGGCTGGCGCCCATGGCGATGGCGCCCGCCACCAGGAGCACCCCGCCCACCGTTCGGATCAGGGCGTCGCGCTCTATTTTTTCGCGCGCCTGGCGCTCCTCCAGGTTGCTCTTGCGCCAGCTCTCGTAGGAGGGCCACATCCGCGTATAAAAGCTTTCGTACTGCCGGTTGAGGGTGTCGACGAAGAGATGCTCCCGCTCACGGATTTTGAGCAGGCGCGCCATCATGGCATCGCCCTCGGCCGGCAGCCGGTTGACGACGAGGGTCTCACCGGGCCCCTTTTTGAGGTAGCCCGCATACGCCTCGGGTGCGAAGCGCCGGGCAAACCTGAGCTGCGAGAGGATGCGCAGCTCCCGGGCCTGCGGCGGGCTGAGCTGCATGCGCTCGGCGGCGAGATCGTTGGCGATGCGGTTGTAGAGGTCCTGAAAGGCATCCTTCTCACCCGGCTGGAGGGCGGCGTAGTCGGCGGGGGCAGCCTCGGACTCATAGGAGCGCTCCAGCCAGAGCCTGCCGGACGCATCGCGGGCTTCGATCCGGACAGCGAGGGTCTCGCCGTGCGACTCCAGAATTCGGCCCGTTACCAGCAGGTCGACGCTGTCGGTTTCAGCCGGAAGCACCCGCACGGCCCCCCATTGGCTGCTCTGCTGGAGGCTGGTGCCCTGCTTTCGGGCTTTTTCCAGGTCCATCGGCTCGGAGGCAAACACGACGATGCCGACATCGAGCAATTGATCCTCCGGGATCTCCTGCGCGGCCTGAAGGATGGCGGTGGGCCCGACCTTGGTCGTGGCGCAGGCGAGGTTCAAGAGGACGCCGGCAAGCAGCAGCAGGCGTGGCGCAAGCCGCCGAACATCAAGGCCGGACCCGGCTCTTCTGGTACTCTTCATATTCCTTCCACAGCTTGGCCTTGAGTTCGGGGTCGGTCTCTTTTTCGGCCGCCTCGCGCAGCTGCCGGGCGACGATATCGTCATCCGGGTCCGGGCGGTAGCTGCCGCCGGGGGCTCCTGTTCCGCCCGGCCCCCAGCCGCCCGGCGGTTGAGATCCCGCACCGGCGGCATCGTCCGCTGCGCCGCGCCCCCCGGCGGTTTCGGTCCGCTCCGCACCGGCCCCCCGCCCGCTCTCCTCGGCGCGGCTGCCGGCGGTCTCTTCCGCGGAACCCTTTCCCGCCGGCGATTCCTTCCGGCCTTTTTCTGCTGCTTCCCGCCCGGCCGCCGCCGCCGCCTCGGCCATTCCCTTCATCCGTCCGGCGGCGGCCGCCTGGATCAGCCGCAGCTCTTTCAACAGCATTTCGTCGAAAGCCGCCAGGGATGCGTTGAAGCGGCGGTCCAGCTCGTCGAGGCGGTCGCTCGGGTTTTCGGCGGAGCCTGCGGGGGGAGGCGAGGAGGGAGCGGCGGCGGCCGTCTCGGACCGCGCCCGGTGGGCGTTGCAGGCCGCCTCCATCCGCGCCACCACACCCCGGTGCTCGACCACCAGCTCCTCAACCCGTTCCAGATAGGCGCGATAGGCCGTCACCACGTCGGCCGAGGCCTTGCCGGATGACTCGAGCGTCGCCACCTCCGCCGCGATGCGGTCGCGGGTTTGCTCGCTGAGTTTCAGATTCGCCCGGGCTCTCTGGAGATCCTCCGGCGGAACGGCTGCGGGAGGCTGGGCGGCCGGTGCCGACGCATTCACCAGCAGGATGAAGCATGCGGCGGCTATGACAAGATAGGGTTTCACGGTGCCCGCTTCAGCCATGCACCATAGATCATAACTGATTGATTTGATGAAAATTATGATTTATAAAGTATGATTTTAGAGGGCGGGTGTCAAGCAAAAGCCGACGGATGCCTCGCGGCCGGGCCGGCGCCGCGGTACGGGCGGCGGATGTAGGCTCGAAAAAACCGTCTTGAGCGGTTCGAAGCGGTTTTAAATGGGATGGCGGAGAGACCGGGATTCGAACCCGGGATACCCCTTTCGGAGTATACTCGCTTAGCAGGCGAGCGCCTTCGACCTACTCGGCCATCTCTCCGTTAGACCAGAAAAGATACACCCTATAGGGGGCTGCTGATGTGCGAACGAAACCCTTCAATCGGACCGCCTTATCGGAGTCGTCCGGCCGGCGGATGAAATCACTCAGTGATTTCATGGCGGAGGGAGTAGGATTCGAACCCACGTCCCGTTGCCGGGAAACGGTTTTCAAGACCGCCGCTTTCGACCACTCAGCCATCCCTCCGAAGAACGGTTCCATCGGGTTCATAGGAAATCTGCCGCAGACCCCAGACGAGCGAGCATCCCGGAGCCGTACGCATGGTTACTCATCGCAGCAACATCGTTCTGATCGGTATGCCTGGCGTGGGCAAGAGCACTGTGGGGGTCCTTTTGGCCAAGCGCTTGGGCCTGGGATTCATCGACACCGACATCCTCATTCAGCAGCAGGAGGGCGCGAGCCTGCAGGCCCTGATCGCCTCCCGCGGGGCCGCCGGGCGGCAGTGTGGTGTACAGTCAACCGGCCATGGCCCACCTCAAAACCGGGGGGATCGCCGTCCACCTCGACATCGCCGTCGCCCGCCTGCAGCGGCGCCTGGACGATGTGGACGCCCGCGGGGTCGTTATCGCCCCCGGGCAGACCATTGCAGGCCTCTACGCCGAGCGCCGGCCGCTCTACCTCGCTTACGCCGACGCCACCGTGGCGACCGACGGACTGACGCCGGAGGAGGTGGTGTGTCAGGTGATCGCTTCGGTC
>JALOOS010000139.1 GCA_025454275.1 Desulfobacterales bacterium
CGTCGCGGCGGCGAGGCTTGTCAGCTTGCCGAAGACCCAGGGGGACTCATCCTTTTTGAAATATTGCAGGGTGAGGGACATGTTGGTCGTTTCGTAATAGTGAAACCCGAAGCTGCTGATCAGGGTGGTGAGGGCGATCCCGGCAAAGGTGGGGAAAAAGCCGGTCGCCGCGAGCCCCGCCCCCAGGATGAGGATGGAGAGGGCCGAGAGCCGGTGCTCGCGGATGACCAGCATGACGTAGACCGCGAGCAGGGCCAGGAACCCCGGAATTTCGCGGATGGACTGGATCATGCCGACATGGTTGCCCTTCAGGCCGGCGACATCCACCGCGAAATTGTTGAACAGCGTGCTCCAGGTCTGCAGCCCCACCGTGGAGCAGATGGTGAGCACCACGAGGTACCAGAACATCGGGGTGGGATGGGCGCAGTGCACCCGGCGGTTTACGGTTTTGAATTGCCGTTATGTCATATCAATTTGAATTGTTACCACCGCCGGACCTATCCGCTTAAAATTGAGTTCAATTTTTTGAACCTTTGCCCAATAATCAAAAACACCTGTGAATACAATATCTTTTTTCAGACACGGCCGCGGTGCAGCCCACCCTGGTTCATAATCGTGAACCGGTGTGGCCCTTTCACCGTTGATGCGGCAGCTCGAGAGGGGTTTCCGCCGGCTTCCACTCATTTCATCAACATATTGAAATATTATCTAATTATAAAATTTTGGATTTAAATTCAAAGGAGATTCCGGTCTTTGGCAAGGACTTTGCATTCTTTCAAGCCAAGCCTAATAATTTCTTCATCTGTTCTCCTCCTTAACGGCTAACCGGGTGGTCCGGTTGGCCGTTAACATTTTCCGCTTTCCGCAAAATCCCGCTACCGGCAACGTATTGCCGTATTGCCGAGTACCGGCCAGTGACCCGTGCTCCCATTGGAATTTTGTGATATGAGATGACCCATGATCATCGACTTCCACACCCATCTGTTTCCGGATTCCATTTGCAAGGGCCGGGACGGCTACTGCGATTCCGAGCCCGCTTTCGATCTGCTCTACCGGTCGCCCGGGTCGCGGTTGGTGGGCACGGCCGAGCTTCTCCGGGCCATGGACGCCGACGGGGTCGATCGATCGGTCGTTTTCGGGTTTCCGTGGCAGAATCCTGAGCTCTACCGGATGCACAACGACTGCATCCTGGAGGCGGTGCGGCAACACCCGGGCCGCCTGATCGGTTTCGGCTGTTTCGACCCCCTCGGCCGGGATGCGGCCCGCGAGGCGCAACGCTGCCTGGACGCGGGGCTTTCCGGGATCGGGGAGCTCGCGTTCTACCGCGCGGGGATCGATGCGGCGGCCCTCGACCGGCTCGAGCCCGTGATGGAGATCTGCCGCGAGCGCGGCCGGCCGGTCTTGATCCACACCAACGAACCGATCGGCCATGCCTACCCGGGGAAGACCCCGGTCAGCCTGGCCCAGATCTACGGTTTGGTCCGGCGCTTCCCCGCGACCACCATCGTCCTCGCCCACTGGGGCGGGGGGCTGTTCTTCTTCGGACTGCTGAAAAAAGAGGTGAAGGCAGCGCTCCGCAACGTCTATTTCGACACGGCGGCCTCCCCCTATCTCTACGACCCGCGCGTCTATACCATCGCCGTTCAGGCCGTCGGGGCCGAAAAGCTCCTCTTCGGAAGCGATTACCCTCTGCTGCCCCCGCACCGCTACTTCAGCGAGATGGCGGCCGGCGGGTTGTCCGCCGCCGAGCGCGCCCTGGTCTGCGGGGGCAACGCGGCGCGGATCCTCAACCTGGGATGATGAGCCCTGCGCCGCTGGGAGGGCACCCACCGGCGGCGGACCATGAGTTTTACCGCCGCCGTGAGGCTCGAGCCGCCGCGTTACACCCGAATCCCCCTCAGCTGCGCGAGGATCGGCTCCATCCGCGCCCGGTGCTCGACGGGCAGCATCAGGGTACGCAGGGGGTGGTTGGCGATCAGGCCGTTTTCAGTGCAATCCAGGGCGCCCGCCGCGTACGTGTCCCTTTTTTCGGAAACCGCCATCACCGCCAGCACATCGAGCAGGTTGCCGCTGCACCCGTCGGCGTCCAAGTGCTCGATGGTCTGCAGGAACACCGTCAGGGAGAGGACGAACTCCTCCACGTCGGCGCTGCCGCCGGCAGCGCAGGGGGTGCGCGAAACGAAACAGCGGCAGTGGAAGGGTCGCAGAATGTAGACCGAGCAGAGCCCGTCCAGTAGCAGCGGGCAGGTCGCCGGGAGGATCTCGCCGTTTTCGGCCGGCGGCTCGCCGCCCGCCGCGCAGATGGCGGCGAGCCCATTGGTCGTCACCTGCGGCCGGAAGCGGTCCGGCGCCGCCGCTCCTGCCAGGCGGCGGCTGAGCCGGTCCCATTCGCCGGGAGGAAGGGTCGCCTTTATTTTGTAGGCCTCAAGGGTGGTCGCCGTGACGTGGGTGGTGCAGCAGGTCGTGCAGCGCGGGGAGCAGGCCGTGACCTGGGTGCGTGCGAAGGTGTCGTAAACAGCGTAAACGGCATCAAGCGCCTTCAGCTTGCGTTCGATTTCCATCGCTCGGCCTCGTCGTTTCTGGAAGTGGCGGGCACACCCGCGCGAGGGCCTGAAGGACATCCTCGACCCGGGTGGCATTCAAACATTCGGCCGCGTCACACTTCTGCGCCTCCGTCTCGAAGCAGGGCTCACAGGCGACCGGCGGCCGGAGCACCTCCACCGCACGGCCGCATGGCCTCCAGCGCATCGGGTCGCTCGGCCCGAAGATCACGACACTCGGCACTCCGACCCACCCCGCCAGGTGGCTGACGCCGGAGTCGTTGCCGATGAAGGCCGAGGTGCTCCGCAGCCGGCCGGCGAGCTCCGAGAGATCCCGCGGCCGGCCCGCCCGCTCCCCGCGGTTTTCAAGCTCCGGCAGGAGGTCCTCTTCGGCCGGGCCGACGATGAAGTCAACCTGCCGGCCTCCGCCGCGCAGTCGGTCGGCGAGGGCGAGAAAGCGTCCGAGCGGCCAGCGCTTGCGCGGGCTACCGGCGCCCGGGTGCATCAGTACCGGCCCGCCGGCAGCCTGCCAGGGCAGGGATGCGGCACCCTCTTCCACCGCGTCGAGCCAGCCGCAGGATACGATCGCCCGGCGCAGATGGTCGCTCACATGCACGCGCTCTCTCGCCGGCGGGCGGGGGGCAACACGGCAGCGCCTGGCCCCGCCGATGGCCGCCAGCGAGGCGTCCAAAGCCGGGTGGGCCGAGACGCACAGGATGGCGGCATAATCCGCCAGCCGGCGCCGGGCCTCCGGATTGGGATGCGCGGTGAAGAGGGAAGCGGTCCAGGCGGCCTCGAGCGGGTACCAGGCCTCGACCAACCGCTCGGCCGCGGCGAGCCGGCCGAGGGGCCCCTGACAGAGAAGCCCCACCGGGTGAAACCGGCGCCGCAGGGCGGCGATGATTGGAAACAGGCAGACCAGATCCCCCAGGGCGGGGGGAAGAGGGCGTCATCCCTTTTTTTCGGTCCGCTGGCGCGGCGGGCCGGATGGGGAGGGCTCCGCGTGGTTGCGCTCGATGGTGAGGGGCTCGGCGCCCCAGATGTCGCGATTGTATTCGAGAATGGTGCGGTCCGAGGAGAACTTGCCGATCCGCGCCACGTTCAGAATAGACTTTTTCATCCAGGCCTCCCGGTCGCGGTAGAGGGCGTCGATCTCCATCTGGGCGCGGTGGTAGGCGGCAAAGTCGGCCAGCACCATGTAGCGGTCCTCGTTCAGCAGCAGATCCATCAGGGGCTGGAAGAGGGCCGGCTCGTCGGGGCTGAAGAAGCCGTTGCGGATGAAGTCGACGGCCATCTTCAGCGCCGGGTCGGCGTGGTAGTGGTCCATCGGCCGGTAGGCGCCCTTCTGGGCCGCCACCTCCTCGGCCGTCAGCCCGAAGATGAAGATGTTCTCCCGGCCGACCTCCTCCATGATCTCGATGTTCGCCCCGTCCAGGGTGCCGATGGTGAGGGCGCCGTTCAAGGCAAACTTCATGTTGCTGGTGCCGGAGGCCTCGTAGCCGGCGGTGGAGATCTGCTCGGAGACGTCTGTCCCCGGGTAGATCACCTCGGCGAGGCTCACGCGGTAGTTGGGCAAAAACACCACCTTCAGGCGGTTGCGGGTGGATGTGTCGCGGTTCACCATGTCGGCCACGTGGCAGATCAGCCGGATGATCGTCTTGGCGGTGCGATAGCCGGGGGCGGCCTTGCCGCCGAAGAAGAAGGTGCGCGGGTGGATCTGGAACTCCCGCTCCTCCTTGAGTTTGAGCCACAGGTAGACCACGTGGAGGATGTTCAGCATCTGGCGCTTGTACTCGTGGATGCGCTTGACCTGGACGTCGAAGATGGCCTCCGGGTCCAGCCGCTCGCCGGTCAGCCGCTGGGCGAGGGCGGCCAGGCGCAGCTTGTTGGCGGTCTTGATCTCGGCCCACTCCCGCCGGCAGTTGTCGTCTTCGGTGAAGGCCTCGATTTTGCGCAGCTCTTCCAGATCGGTGACCCAGCGCTCGCCGATGTACTGGCTGATCAGGTCGGAGAGGCCCGGGTTGGCGGCGAGCAGCCAGCGGCGGGGGGTGATGCCGTTGGTCTTGTTGTTGAACCGGTCGGGGTACATTTCGGCGAAGTCCCTGAGCTCGCGCTCCCGCAGCAGCCGGCTGTGCAGCTCGGCCACCCCGTTGACGGAGTGGGAGCCGACGATCGCCAGATGCGCCATGCGCACCCGCTTCTCCGCCCCCTCCTCGATCAGGGACATGGCCCGCTGCTTGTCGCCGTTGTGCATAAAGCGGATGGAGACATCCTTTAGAAAGCGGCGGTTGATCTCGTAGATGATCTCCATGTGCCGCGGGAGGAGGCGCTGGAACAAGGGCACCGGCCACTTCTCCATGGCCTCGGCCAGCAGGGTGTGGTTGGTGTAGGCGCAGGTGCGGGTGGTGAGGTCCCAGGCCGTCTCCCAGCTCAGGCCCTGGCTGTCGATCAGAAGCCGCATCAGCTCCGGAACGGCGAGCGAGGGGTGGGTGTCGTTCATCTGGATGGCGACCTTGTCGGGAAACGCCTCGAAGTCCTGGTGGTTGACGAGGTAGCGGCGGATGATGTCCTTGATCGAGCAGGAGACGAAAAAATACTGCTGCTTGAGCCGCAGCTCGCGGCCCTCGTAGAATTCGTCGCTCGGGTAGAGGACCTTGGAGATGTTCTCGGAGATGTTCTTCTCCTCCACCGCTTTGAGGTAGTCCCCGTGCTGAAAGTAGTTCAGATCGAATTCGTTGGAGGCGCGGGCCGACCAGAGCCGGAGGGTGTTCACGGTGGTGTTGCCGTAGCCGGCGATCGGGATGTCGTGGGGGATGCCCACCACATCGCTCGTGTCGACCCATTCGCTTTTGAGGGAGCCGTCGGGCAGCCGGGTCTGTTTGACCCGTCCGTAGAAGTGCACCGTGAAGATGACCTCCGGGTGCGGTATTTCCCAGGGGGTCCCGTAGCGCAGCCAGTTTTCGGGCAGTTCCACCTGCTGCAGGTTGCGGATCTCCTGGTCGAAAATGCCGAATTCATAACGGATCCCATAGCCCATGGCCGGGATCTCGAGGGTGGCGAGCGAATCCAGGAAGCAGGCGGCCAGACGCCCGAGGCCGCCGTTGCCGAGCCCCATGTCCGGCTCCTCGCCCCTCAGTTCGTCCAGGTCGATGTGGAGCTCCTCCATGGCCCGGCGGGTCTGCTCGTACATGCCCAGGTTGATCAGGTTGCTGGTCAGCACCCTTCCCATCAGGTATTCGGCCGAAAGATAGTAGACCCGTTTGACGTCCTGTTTGTAATATTTCTGCTGGGTTTTGATCCAGCGCTCGATCAGCCGGTCGCGGGCGGAGAGGGCCAGGGCCAGGTAGAGGTCGCGGGTGGTGGCCGTGTACTGGTCCTTCGACAGCGAATACTCCAGATGGTTGGCAAAGGAGAGTTGGAGGCTCTGGGCGTCCATGCCCTTGCGGAAGGTCCCCCAGGATTGGAAAAGCTTGCTCTTTTTCATGGGCGTCTCCTGGCAACACTCGGACAGGGCCGGCTGAAATCCGGTATAACCCAAAACGCTATCATGGCGGCTCACTCCAGTCAAATCCGCGGCGGCGGCCGGAACGGGGGGCGTATTGCGTGTTGACCCCAACTGAGATAAACAGCGCCTCCATGGCGACGACGCTCCTTATGGCAGGCGATGCTCTGCCCGAGGTTCCCATTTCCCTGCGCGCGGCCCGGCGCGTGGCGGCCGGCGTGCTCTGGATCTATTCCAACGAGGTGGCACAGCGCGATCCCGCGCTGCCGGCGGTGCATCTGTGCCGCTTCGTCCACGGCGGGCGGACGCTGGGCGCCGGTTATTTCAACCGCCACAGCCTCATTGCCGGCCGCGTGCTCGCCCGCGGCGATGAACCGGATCTCGCGGCCGCGCTGCTCCGCCACCTGAAAGAGGCCCTTGTCCGCCGCAGGCCCTTAGCGCCGGGGGAGTCGTCGCGACTGGTTTTTTCAGAGGCGGACCTCCTGCCCGGCCTGGTGATCGACTACTACCCGCCTTGCGCCGTCCTGCAGAGCAACACCGCCGGCATGGACCTGCTGGTGCCGCTGCTCGTGGAGCGGCTCCCCGGCCTGGTGGCCGATATCCTGGGCGCCCGGCTCGAGGGACTTGCGCTGCGCTGCGATGGGAGCGCGCGCCGGCTGGAGGCGGCCGAGCGGTTCAGCCGGGTCTGTTTCGGCGACCCCGGGAGGCTGGCCGCCGCGGCCGTGGAGGAGGACGGGGTCCGCTACGTCGCCGATCTCCTCTCCGGCCAGAAGACGGGCTTCTTCCTGGACCAGCGCGAGAACCGGCGTTTCCTGGCCCGCTGGGTGCGCCGGCGCCCCGGCGCCCGCGTTCTCGACCTCTGCTGCTACTCCGGAGGGTGGGGGTTGCGGGCGCTCTGCGAGGGGGCGGGCCACGTGACCTTCGTCGACGAGAGCCGCGAGGCCCTGCGGCTCCTGCAGGCAGGCCTCGAGGCGAACCGGATCTCACCCGGCCGGACGCGGGTGGCGGCGCAAGAGGTTTTCGAGTTTCTCGCCGCAGACCCGGAGCGCTACGACGTGGTGGTGGCCGATCCCCCGGCCTTCGTCAAATCCCGCCCCAACCTCGCCAAGGCCCTCAAGGCGTATCAGCGGCTCAACCGGCTGGCATGGCAGCGGCTGGCCCCCGGCGGGGTGCTCATCACCTGCAGCTGCAGCCATCTCCTCACTCCGGATGAGTTTCTGGCACTGCTCGGCCGGGCCGTCGCGCAGGCGGAGGGGATGGCCCAGGTGGTTTACCGGGGCGGGCAGGCCGCCGACCATCCGCAGCTGCTCTCCATGCCGGAGACGGGCTACCTCAAGTGCGCCGGGCTGCTCCGGATCGATACCGCGTGAGCCCCTGCCGATTTTGCTTGCATTTTATCGGCGCATCCACTACATAGGCCCGATTGCAGACGCATGGGCCGCTCTCACCGGCGCCGCGCTGCGGATCACGTCGCCCTCCCCTTCACCCGAGGACGTTCACATGCAAGACGGAGACCCTGGCAGTAGTCCCTGCCATCGACGCCGGCACGGCGGATGCCCCATTCCGTCGTATCGGGTCGCTTCGGCGCCGGACCGGAACGTCTGCCGGAGAGCACCCCGCCCCTGATCCCCGGGCGCGCTCCTGCCCGTTTTGGCCCGGACCCGAACGGCCCAAAACGCAGAGGAAACGCCCATGAGCGCCGCACCGCTCCCCATCCCCGACACGGCATCGAGCTGCCGGGCCCCCGGCACCCTTGAACCGGACGCCTTGCGCGAGCTCCACCCGGCCGACATCGCCGAGCAGCTTGAGAGCAGCGACCTCAGCCCGCTCGACATCATCGAAACGCTGGTCCAGATCGGCAACCACAAGGCGCTCGAAGCCTTCGAGCAGTTCTCCATCGAAACCCAGGAAGCGTGCCTGGAGGCCGGCAACACCCGGACGATGCTCAAGTTCATCGAGAACATGGAGCCGGACGACCGGGTCGATCTGCTCAAGGCGGTGGACAACGACATCCGCGAGGCCATCATGCCCCTGATCGCCCAGGCCGAACGCAACGAAATCCGGCGGCTCTGGGACTATGCGGAGGGAACGGCCGGGGCGGTCATGACGACCGAATACTGCTCCCTGCCGGCCGAGATCAGCGTGCGCGAGGCGCTCGAGGGGTTGCGCCTGCAGGCCCCCAACAAGGAGACCATTTATTACATCTACATCACCGACAGCCGGCGGCACCTGCTCGGCATGGTCTCCCTGCGCGACCTGATCATGTCCAAACCCCAGGTCAAGCTCGCGGATGTCATGGAGACAAACGTCATCTGCGTGCCCCACGAGCTGGACGTGGAGTCCGCCGCCGCCCAGATCCAGAAGTACGATTTTCTGGCCATGCCGGTCGTGGACGGGGAGAATCGGCTGCTCGGCATGATCACGGTCGATGATGTGATCGACATCATCGAGGCCGAGAACACCGAGGACTTTCAGCGCATATCGGCCGTCGTCCCCTTCGAGGAAGAGTACTTCAAGCGGCCGATGCCGCGGCTCTTCTGGAGCCGCTTCTGCTGGCTGGCGATCCTGCTCTTCACCTCGTTGCTCTCCACTACGATCATGGAGTGGAACGCCGATCAACTCGAGCGGATGGTGGCGCTCGCCTTTTTCATCCCGATGGTGGTGGGCACCTGCGGCAACGCCGCGACCCAGTCCGCCACCATGGTCGTGCGCGCCCTGGCCTTAGGCGAGGTCTGCCCGCGCGATTTCCTGCGGGTGTTCAGCCG
>JALOOS010000140.1 GCA_025454275.1 Desulfobacterales bacterium
CAGGCCGTCCATGAACGGGATCTTGAGCGCCAGCGCCTTCTCCTGCCAGAAATTGCGCCGGCGGCCGTAGTTCAGGTCCATGATCAGCTGGCAGCCTCTGAGCTCGAGCCGCTCCACCAGCCCGGCCAGGTCCGGGGCCTCCTCCGGGCTGGAGACGGAGGTGGCGTTGATGAGGATCTGCGCCGGCAGCGGCAGCCCGGAAAGAAACGACGGCTCCACCCCCCGTCCCCCGAACTGGGCCACGATCTCCCGCGCCCGGCCGATGTTGCGGCCGACCACCCACACCTCCCGCGCCCGCAGCCAGGTAAGGATGAAGGCCACGGTGCGGGCCGCCCCGCCCGTGCCGAAGATCAGCGCGGTCTTGTCCTCCGCGTGGAAACCCGCGGAGCGCATGGCATCCATAATGCCGATGGCGTTGGTGTTGTAGCCCTTCAGGCGGTCCCCGTCGCGGACGATCGTGTTGATGGCGCCGATGAACCGCGCCCCTTCGGAGAGACCGTCCAGGAAGGGGATGACCGTCTCCTTGAAGGGCGCGGTGACGTTCGCGCCGGCGATATTCAGCACCTTCAACCCCTCCATGGCCTGTCCCAGGCGCGCCGTGACGTTCGCGCCGGCGATGTTCAGCACCTTCAACCCCTCGAGGGCCTGGCCCAGGCGCTCGGGGCGGACCATGAACGGGACATAGACCGCGTTGACCCCCTGGCGCCTCAGCACGGTGGAGAACATCGCGGGGGAGCGCGAGTGGAAGGCCCGTTCGTCGCTGAGGATGCAGAAGACTTTCATGGCGCACGATTGCAGCCCCGGCAAAACGCCGGAAGCGTCGCGGGAGCCCGGCGCGGCCGGTCACGGGAAGCCCCCGGGCGTCGCCGCATCACGGCATCGAAGCGCCGCGGCCCCTTCCCGGTTCACTCCATCGCGAGCAGCCGCTTGAGACTGCGGGTGATGTCTGCGGCGGAGGCCGGCTTGGCGATGTAGTCGTCGGCCTCGGTCGTCATCCCGTCGGCATGGCTGTAGCGGGTGGAGGTGACGTGCGAGGCGACCGCCGTAAGCAGGATCACCGGGATGTTGCAGAGCTCGTCGCTGTGCTTGAGCTCTTTGCAGACCGCGTAGCCGTCTTTTTCCGGCATCATCACGTCCAGCACAATGGCGTCGGGCGGGTTCTCCCGCACCTTGGCCAGCCCCTCGACGCCGTTGTAGGCCAGCTCGACCTTGAAGCCCTCCTTCTCCAGGTTGCCCTGGACGAGTGCGGCGAAATCGGCCTCATCGTCGACCACCAGGATTCGTTTTTGAGCGACCATTCGGCACCTCCACTGGTTGCGACATCCATCGCGGTTGGTTTTTATCGTTGCACGCCACCTGCGGCGGCGTTTGATCAGCGCGTCAGTTCAGGTTGGGTGGGAGCGGCTCCCGGCCTACACCGCCGGCCGCGGATAAAGCCCACCGCGCTCCACGATCTCCGGCACCCGCTCCTCCCACTCGATCGCCATGATGTGGAAACCGGCGACCCCCTTGACCTCTTTCAGGCGCTGGATGGACTCCACGCAGATCGCGAGCCCCTCTTCGGCCTGCTTGTCCTTGGGTGTGCCGGCCATGCGCTTGACCACCTCGTCGGGCACGTCCATGCCCGGCACCTTCGTCTTCATGTAGCGCGCCATGCCGGCCGACTTGAACGGGGTCACCCCGGCCAGGATGAACACCTTCTCGTGCAGCCCCCGGTCACGGACGAGCGTCATCCACTTCTCGAATTTGTCGAGGTTGTAGATGCACTGGGTCTGGATGAACTCGGCGCCGGCGGCCACCTTCTTGGCCAGGCGCGGCACGCGGATCTCGAAGGGGTCGGCGAAGGGGTTGGCGGCGGCGCCGACGAACATGGCCGGCGGGCGCTGGATGGGGTCGCCGCCCAGGAACTTGCCCTCGTCGCGCATGCGGCGCACCGTCTGCAGCAGCTGCATCGAGTCCAAATCGAAGACGTTCTGTCCCTGGGCGTTGTCGCCGAAGCGCTGGTGATCGCCCGAGAGGCAGAGCAGGTTGTGGATGTCGAAGGAGGCCGCACCCAGGATGTCGCTTTGCAGGGCGATCCGGTTGCGGTCGCGCACCACCATCTGCAGCACCGGCTCCAGGCCCATCAGCTTCAGGCGGATGCAGGCCGCGAGGCTGCACAGGCGGCAGACCGAGGTCTGGTTGTCGGTAATGTTGATGGCATCCACGTGGTTCTTGATCAGCTCGGCCTTGTGCACGATGTGAGAGGGGTCGCTGCCTCGCGGCGGGCCGCACTCGGAGGTCACGGCCAGGTGGCCGGCGCGCAGGATCTTCTCGAGTTTGCTGGGCGTCTTCGGGCTCATGATCGCAGATCCTCCCTGATGATCTTCCGGGGCCCCCCGGCCCGGTCGGTGGACCAGTCCTTGATCGGGCTCAGCCGCTCGTACTCCTCCAGGCGGCCGAGCGCTTTCAGCCGGTCGATGATCAGCTGCCAGGCGCACTCCACATCCTTGCTGATTTCGCACTTGCCGGACGTCGAGCCGCCGCAGGGGCCGTTCAGGAGCCGCTTGGCGCACCGGGTGATCGGGCAGACCGCCCCGGTGACGGCGAGGATGCAGCTGCCGCAGCCCTGGCAACGTTCGGCCCACACCCCGCGCTCAAGGGCCGCCCCCATGAAGCAGGTGTTGACGCCGGGATAGACCGGCTTGGAGGGGTAGCGCTCGGCGGTGAACTGGATGCCGACCCCGCAGGCGAGCGAAACCACCGCCTCGAAGGAGTCCATCATGTCGCGGACCTCCTCGAGGTATTCCGTATCGCACTGGCGCTCGATCGTGCGCTCGCCGACGTTGACCTCGCGGCCCTGCTGGAGAAATACCATGCGCAAGGCGGAGGCGAGGAGCCCCACCTCCTTCTTGCCCCCGGCCTCGCAGACGGTCACGCACTCGTTGCAGCCGAGAACGAGGACACTGCGCACCCCGGCGAGCTGTTCGACGATCTCCTCGATGGATTTTCGTTCGGCGACGATCATACGCTGCCCCTCCTTGTCGCTCCCCGGCCCGGCCGGGGGCGGTTTTCGACGTCAGCGGTTCACCGCGGCCATTGCTCTTGCGGCTGTCTCGGTGGGCGCTCCCCGGGCGGGTCGGGCCGCCCGGATGGGGTTGGGCCCTGCGCTGAGCACCGCCGCATGGATCTCCTGGGCGAAGCGCACGAACATCGGCGCATCGCTCGAGGAGAGGTTGAACATGCGCACCCGGTCCCCGCCGATGCCGATCTGCTCTAATATCTGCCGGGCGCGTTCCACGCGCTTCTTCGCCCGGAAATTGCCGGACTGGTAGTGGCAGTCCCCTTCGCGGCAGCCCACGACGGCCACGCCGTCGGCACCCCGCTCGAAGCACCGGAGAATGTGCAGCACATCCACCTTGCCGGTGCAGGGCACCCGGATGATCCGGATGGAGCTCGGGTAGCCCAGGCGCATCGAACCTGCCAGGTCCGCGGCCGTGTACCCTCAGTAGTTGCAGCAGAAAGCGACGATGACGGGGTCGAATGGGGCTGTCATTTGCCATCCTCCGTTTAGGACACCGCTGTGTTGTCTCTCTTCAAGGGTCCAAGGGGCCGAGGGAAGGAATTCGCCCTATCCGTACTCGAACCCTGGAACCCTCGACCCCTTGAACCCTTTTTGTTTCATGCCACCGCCTCCATCAGCGCATCGATCTTGCACATCAGCTGATCGTCCTCGTACCAGTTGAGCTGGATCGCCTTGGCCGGGCACTCGGCGGCGCAGATCCCGCAGCCGTGGCAGAGCGCCTCGTCGATCTCGCTCACCCCCTCGGCGTTGATCCGCGGCACACGGTAAGGGCAGGCGCGGACGCAGATCAGGCAGGCGGCACAGAGATCCGGGTCGACCCGGGCCGTGACGGCGGAGAGGGTGAGCCGGCTCTGGGAGAGGAAGGTGACGGCGCGCGCGGCCGCGGCGCAGGCCTGGCTGATGGACTCGTTCAGCAGCTGGGGGCTGTGGGCGGTGCCGCAGACGAAGAGCCCCTCGGTCGCCATGTCCACCGGGCGGAGCTTCACATGCGCCTCCATGAAATGGCCTTCGGGGGTGCGGGCGAGCTTTACCAGCGAGGCCAGCTCCTCGGTGTCGGTCGGCACCATCCCGGCGCTCAGCGCCACCAGGTCGGCGTCCACCTCGAGATCCCGGCCGATGATCGGATCCCGGAAGGTCACGGAGAGCCGGCCGTCGCCGGCATCGACCCGCGGGGGGGTATCGGTGTCGAAGCGCACGAAAATCACCCCCAGCCGGCGCGCCTCCTGGTAGTACTCCTCCATCAGCCCGTAGGTCCTCAGGTCGCGGTAGAGCACATAGACCTGGGCTTCGGGGTTGAGCTTTTTGATCCGGATCGAATTTTTGACGGCGGCCTGGCAGCAGATGCGCGAGCAGTTGGGGTTCTGCTCGTTGCGCGAGCCGACGCACTGGATCATCACGACGCTCGAGAGCGCCTGGGCGCCCTGCAGGTGGAGACGCTCGCTCAGTTCCACCTGGGTGATGACGCGATCCTCCTTGCCGTAGTTGTATTCGGTCGGCCGGTACTCGCCGGCGCCGGTGGCGAGGATCACCACCCCGTGCTCGATCTTGCGCTCGTACATGGCCGGGCCCACCAGGAGTTCGGTGGTGAAGTTGCCCTTGAATCCGCTGAAGCCGACCACGAGCGCCCGGGTCAGAACCTGGATCCGGGGGTGGGCCTGGACCCGGCCGACGAGCTCCTGCAGATAGCGCTGCACGTCCCAGCCTTCGATCGTCTGGTGCAGGCGGTTGGCCATGCCCCCCAGGCGCTCCTCTTTCTCCACCAGCACCGCCTCGTAGCCCTGGTCGGCGACGGCGAGGGCCGCGTTCATGCCGGCAACCCCCCCGCCGATCACGAGCGCCCGCGGGTTGACGGGGATCACCTTCTCCCGCAGCGGATGCAGGGTGGCGGCGCGGGCCGCCGCCATGTCGACCAGATCCCTGGCTTTCGCCGTCGCCTCCTGGGGGGCCCCGGCGTGGACCCAGGAGTCCTGGTTGCGGATGTTGGCCATCTCGAGCAGGTACTTGTTGCGGCCGGCGGCCTGGAGGGTGTCCATGAAGATCCCCTCGTGGGTTTTGGGGGAGCAGGCGGCGACCACGACCCGGTTGAGACGGTGCTCGGCGATGAGCTCCTTCATCTTCTCCTGGGAGTCCTGGCTGCAGGTGAAGAGGTTCTCACCGGCAAAGACCACGTGGGGGAGGCGGCGGGCGTGCGCCACCACGCCGGGCACGTCCACGACCCCGGCGATGTTCACCCCGCAGTTGCACACGAAGACCCCGATCCGCGGTTCCTCTTCCGTGACGTCCACCTCGGCGGGGGTCTCGACCTGGCGGGTGAGGGTGTTGCGCCCGTCGGCCAGGAGACGGCCGGCCAGCCCGGCGGCCGCGCTCGCTTCCGCGACCGATCCGGGGATGTCCTTGGGCTGCTGGAACACCCCGCAGGCGAAGACCCCGGGCCGCGAGGTGGCCACCGGCAAGAAGGGCGGGGAGACGGCGAACCCGTAGCGGTCGGTGTCGATACCGAGGCGCGCGGCCAGCTCCCGGGTCTCGCGGGGCACCTGGAGGCCGACCGAGAGCACCACCATGTCGAAGTGCTCCTCCTGCAGGCTGCCGTCATCGCCCAGGTAGCGCAGCGTGAGCGAACCCCCGGCCCCGGCCTCGTCGATGCTGTGCACCCGCGCATTGATGAAGCGGACCCCGGCCTGGTGCTTCGCCCGCAGGTAGTACTTCTCGTACTCCTTTCCGAAGCAGCGGATGTCCATGTAGAAGACCGCGCAGTCGAGCTCCCCGTGGGCGTGCTCCTTGGCGATCATGGCGTCCTTGATGGCGTACATGCAGCAGACCGAGGAGCAGTAGCCGTTGCCCGAGCGG
>JALOOS010000006.1 GCA_025454275.1 Desulfobacterales bacterium
CAGCTCCACCGCCGGCTCATAGCCGATGGCGATGAACACCCCGTCGGTCGGGAGCGTCGTGGTTTTCCGGCTGCGGTTGTTCCGCAGCAGGACCTCGCGCACGCGCTCCTCCCCGCGGATCTCCTGGATTTCGCTGTCCCAGAGAATCGGAATGTTGATTTCGGTCAGCTGCCGGGCCAGGACCTCCTGGGCCCGGAGGCGGTCGCGGCGGTGAACCAGCGTGACCTTCACGCCCATGTGGTGCAGGTAGAGGGCCTCGGTCGCGGCGCTGTTGCCGCCGCCCACCATGAGGACGCGTTTGCCCTTGAAAAGCGGTCCGTCGCAGGTGCTGCAGTAGCTGACCCCACGCCCGGCCAGGCGCGTCTCTCCGGGGACGTTCAGGTGCCGGTGGGTGGCGCCGGTGGCGAGCAGGAGGGCTTTGGTCAGGAATTTCCGCCGGCTGGTCTGGACCATGAGCGGCTGCCCGTGCCGGATCTCCAGCACCGCCTCCCCTTGGTAAATCTGGACGTATTGCAGCGCATGGCTCACCATGATATCCACGAGGGTCTTGCCGCCGACCGAAGTGAAACCGGGATAGTTTTCGACGATCGGGGTGGTGGCCACCTGCCCCCCGAGGGCCTGACGCTCGATAATCGCGGTCCGCAGGCCACTGCGGACGGCGTAGATGCCGGCCGTCAGCCCCGCCGGCCCGCCGCCCACGATCACGAGATCGGTCTCCACCTGCTGGGCGTCGCTTTCGGGGATGAAAATCGTCTGCGCCTCGAGCTTCTGGAGCGAGAGCATGAAGACCTCTTCCGCCTGGGCCCCGTGGCCGATGAGCACCTCGTTGGCGAACGCCATCGGCACGCTGTGGGCCTCGTAGCGGTTGGCGAGATCGACCTGGGACTGGATGTCGATGATCTCAAGCGATACCTGCTCGGGCCGTTCGATGGCGGCCTTGACTCCGTTCACGGCCTGCTGCGGGCAGTAGGGACAGGTCGCGCTGACGAAGACCTTCACCTGCCGCGCCGAATCGATGCGCCCGAGCACCTTGCGGGACTGCTCCGTCACCTGGCTCTGTCCCATCCCGACCAGCATGAAGGTTTCGAGCAGCGTGCGCGCCTCCTCCCCCATGGGCGCCCCCAGCCACCGGATGGAATACCGCTCCGGGGCGATCAGAAGGGTCGGTGAGTGGGCGACCTTGTAACGGCGGGCCAGTTCATGATCGAGCCCGTATTCCTTGAGAGTGATGCGGGGGGTCAGTTCGCGGAAGGCCCGGATGACCTGGCGGGTGGCTTGTACAAACACATCCTCCGGGCCGCGGTCGGCGAATAAAAGCAGCGGGATGTCGTGAGGGAGCTCCTCGAAGGTTTTGCGCAACTGTCGCAGATAGGCCTCGCCGGCCAACTCTCTTTCGCCTGCGCCCGGGGGCTGGGGCTGCTGCATGTCGATCGCTCCTTGGTCGAGGGTTGTCTATCGTCGTTGGGCACCGCCGGGGTGCACGGCGGCTATCGTAAGAATCCGGGACGGGCCTGTCAATCCGCTCCGCAGGAGGCCGCCAGGGCTTCCGCCAGGCAGAGGTCTTCGGCGGTCGTGATCTTGATGTTGCGGCGGCTGCCGGGAACGAGGTGAACGGGGATTCCGAGGCGCTCGAGGAGCGCCGCGTCATCGGTGCCGCGAAACCCGACCCGCCGGGCCTCTTCGTGGCCGCGTCGGATCAGTTCGATACGGAAGGCTTGAGGCGTCTGGGCCAGCCATAGCCCCTCGCGCGCCAGCGTCGATGCGATGACACCGTCCGTCCCGCAGCGTTTCACGGTCTCCCAGACCGGCACCCCCGCAATCGCGGCGCCGTGGCGGCGGGCGGCTTCGACGCAGGCGCGCACGACGGCCGCCGAGACCAAAGGCCTGACGCCGTCGTGGATGGCCACCACCCCCTGCGCGCATGGGATGGCGCAGAGGCCGTTGTAGACCGAATCCTGTCGCTGTTCGCCGCCGGCCACGAGGGTGACGGGTATCTTCACTCCGGCCGGGGCCACGATGTCATCGCGGCAATAGTCGATATCCGCGGGGGCGACCACCAGCACGATGCCTCCGAAAAGGCCCTCGCAGGACGCCATGGCCCGCAGGGTGCGGGTGAGGACCGGCACCCCGGCCAGCAGACGGTACTGTTTGCGCTGAGCCCCCGTCAGGCGTGTTCCCTTTCCGGCCGCCACGATCAACGCATACGCCATGGAGGCTCAGCCTCCCCGAACGGCGGAGCGGCGTTGCGGAGCCGCCCCGTCCCTATTTGAGATACTTGAGCTCTCTGGGCAGAGGGATCCCCTTGCCCATGAGATCTTCGCCGTAGTTGACACCTGCCAGGATCTCGATATCCTTCAGCGTGCGCGCATCGCCCTCGAACACGACCTCCTTGATATTTTCCTTCTGGATTTTACCGCCCGCCCACTGCATGTCGAGGACACTGCCGGCGTCGAAGCGGTCCGCCCCGACCACGAGCTCCACCTGCCCGCCGTAGTGCTGGACGATTTTCGCAACCAGCAGGCTCGGGCGGGAGTGGAAACCGAGCTTTTGGGGCACCCCGACCCGGATGGAGGAGCGCTCGATATTCTCGTTCAGGATCACGCGGGCGTGCTCTTTGCCGAGCACCAGAAAATGACAGACGTAGTAGAGGCCGTAGTTGATGGTGCAGTCGAGCAGCCGGGCCGGGTCGATGAGGGCCGCGAGCTGCTCCTGGACCCGTTTGTAGGTGTTCTTGTATCCCGCCGCATGCAGGTGCCGCTCGTAGAAATGCAGCAGCCGTCCCACCATTTGAAACAGGTGGAAAATCACCGAGAAAAAACCGCGCAGCTGCTTGAGCTTGCGGTTGCCGAACTGGAACCCGCCGTGGATGACATAGGTGTCGAAGGAGGACTGCAGGTTGTGCACCAGCATTTCGTAGCGGCGGATCTCGACCTCGTTGATCTTCTCCGGGATGATCGCCCGGATCTCGGCCGGGCTGTAGCGTTCGTAGAATTTGATCTGGTCGAAGCTCTTCAGAATGTTCAGAAACTCGCTGGCGATCTTGACGATGTGCTGCTTCTCCTGGTCCTTGTTCTCGTCGTCGATGTCGTAGGCAAGGAGGGTGGAGGTCTGCAGGCTGGGAAAATCGGCATCGCGGAAGCGGCCGGCCGGCAAACCGATACCGAGCCGGCGCGCCTCTTCCAGGACGACCGGCGCCGTCTGGCGCAGGCACTGGTTCAAAAAGTCGAGCGCCGCATCTCCGTCGCTCTTGAATTCGGCGCTGTCCGGCAGATCGTAGTACTGGAGCCGGTTGGAGATGTGCTTCTGAAAATTGGAGGCCAGGCCGATGTGCCGCATGGCGGCGGTCAGCTCCCGAAAGAAGTACCAGTCTTTGTTGTTCTTGGCGCCGTGGTAGTCCAGGAAGTCCTCGAGCAGGGTCGAGGCCGATGCCAGCGTGGAGTAGAATTTCTGGGTGAAGGCCCCCGCCGGGTGTTCCGGACCGGCGATGAAAACGTTGCACTTCAGGAAGTCCTGGGAGAAGATAAGCACTTTGGCCGCAAAGGTGTCGGCCGCCGGCTCCGTCGCGGAGGAGGTCGATGAGGATCTGTAGTCCATGATGTGCGTACGATCGATGGCCAGTGGACGTCGGACGGGAGCAGGCGGCCGGAGCAGCCCGTAAGCCGAATTCCGTTCCCGGACCGGGTTACCCCGTGCCGGGCGGTGATCATTCCTCTGGGATGCCGGTTGCCCGGCACCTCGTGCGACCTACCCGGGGGCTTGGGCGGGCCACCCTCAGGCGCCCCTCTATTTGGTCTTGCACCGGGTGGGGTTTGCCGAGCCCTCCGGTCACCCGGAGGACTGGTGCGCTCTTACCGCACCTTTTCACCCTTACCCCCGGCAGCGACCCCCCGCAAAGGGGGCGTGCCGAGGGCGGTGTACTTTCTGTTGCACTTTCCTTCGCGTTGCCGCGACTCCCCGTTAGGGAGCACCCTGCCCTGCGGTGTTCGGACTTTCCTCCGGCGCATGCACGCCGGCGATCACCCGGACTCCTCCGACCGCTCCTCGTCATTGTCCCAGTAAATGATTCTGTCACAGTTGGGGCAATTCTTCAAGCGATCCTGCCGCTGCAGCTCGTTGTACATCTGGGGAGGGATGTTGACGTGGCAGCCGCCGCAGACGGCCGCCCGGACCTCGACCAGCGCGACGCCGTCGCTCTTGCGGTCCCTGATGCGGCGGTAGAGGGCGAGAACGTCGGGAGGGATCCGGCCGGTGACCTCACCGGCCGAAGCCTTCACCGATTCCAGGCGGACCTGCGCGGCCTGCGCCTCTTCCCGCACCTGATCCATTTCCATGCGGATTTCCGCTGCGCGACGCTCGCCCTGTGTCTGATTCTCACGGAGAAAGGACTGGGCGGCCTGGATCTCATCCAGGCAGGCGATCATCTCGTCTTCCAGCTGCGAGCCGATGAGGGACAGATCGTCGATCTCCTTCAAACCGGACTGGTACTCTTTGTTGGTCTTCACCGCCCGCAGCTTTTCGTGGCTCTTTGCGATCCGCTCCTGGTGGCTCTTCAGCTCGGCCTCCTGGGCGCGGTATTTCTTCTGGAGCTCCTGCTGCAGCCGCTGAGCGGCACCGATCGGCTCTTCGCTCTCCCGCAGACGGGCAAGGAGGGCATCGGTCCGTCCCTGGACCCCGCCGAGGATGGCGGTCAGGCGGCGGGCCTCCAGTTCCAGTTTCTGCAACCGGCCCAACGTGCGGATCACTTCACGTATCGTTGCTGCCATGCCTCCATCTCCATCACCGCCCGGTACCGGCTGCAGCCGTATTCGAGGCGGCCTCACAGCAGGATGAACGGATCCTTTTCCAGCGGGCAGGCCTCGACGCGCACAGCGAGACCGCGGCGGGCGAATTCACGGGTCAGCCTCCCGGCAACGGCCTCCTTCATGAGGTGCTCGGAGTGGTAATGCCCGACATCGATCAGGCTGCGTCCGGCCTCTTCCACGGCTCGCGCCTCGTGGTATCCCAGGTCCCCGCTGATGAACACCTCGGCCTCGGATCGCAGAAAACGGGCAACCAGGCTGCGGCCGCTTCCGGTGGAAACGGCCACGCAGCGCACCACGGCGTCGAGCGCACCGGCCGCCCGCACGCTCGGCGCGTTCAGACGCTGCTTGACGTCGCGGGCCAGCCGGTCCACCCGCCTGGGCCGCGCGAGATCACCGATACGACCGATCCCGGGACCGGCGGGCGGCGCCGTCTCCGTTGCTTCCGACAGCGGCCTCAGCCGCTGCAATCCCAGCCGCCGTCCCAACAGATCGTTGAGCCCCTGCGGAACCGCATCGAGGTTCGTGTGCAGGCTGACGACGTTGAGCCCATGCCGCAGGGCCTCTCCGACGGCAGCCCCGATCGGGGTCGAGAGATCGATCCGCTGCAGCGCGCGGAACAGCAGCGGGTGGTGGGTCACGAGCAGGTCGATGCCGGCCTTGCGTGCCGCGCGGATCACCTCCGGGCTCGGGTCCAGTGCCACCCACACCCGCGCCACGGCGGCGTTCGGATCGCCCACCTGCAGTCCGACATTGTCCCATGACTCCGCCGCGGACGACGGCGCGATCCGCTCTAGAACGGCGGCAATTTCTTTGAGTTTGACGGCCATGGCGCCGGGTCCGATCCAAACGAAAGGCGTGGGTCGAAAAACCCGCGCCTGCAGACACCGGGTCCCGCATGAGCGGTCTCCGGGCACCCATCGCTGAAATGGGCCCACCTGGGATCGAACCAGGGACCGACCGGTTATGAGCCGGTGGCTCTGCCAGCTGAGCTATGGGCCCGTGATCACCGCCGATAGGTCTATCGGTCGTCGCTCGTTTTGTCAAGCAGGCCGCGGGCCGCGCCCCCCTTCCGACGCCGCTGACCGGGCCTTAGGTTTCGATGAAGTGCTTCAGCTTGCGGCTGCGGGTCGGATGCCGCAGCTTGCGCAGCGCCTTGGCTTCGATCTGGCGGATGCGCTCACGGGTGACCGCAAAATCCTGGCCGACCTCCTCGAGGGTGTGATCCGCCTTTTCGCCGATGCCGAAGCGCATCCTCAGCACCTTTTCTTCGCGCGGTGTGAGCGTCGCCAGGACCTTGCGGGTTTGCTCCGCCAGGTTCATGCTGACGGCGGCCTCCGAGGGCAGCATGAACTTCTTGTCCTCGATGAAATCCCCCAAATGGCTGTCCTCCTCCTCACCGATGGGGGTTTCCAGGGAGATCGGCTCGCGGGCGATCTTCAGCACCTTGCGCACTTTCTCCAACGGGATTTCCATCTTTTCGGCGATCTCTTCCGGTGTCGGCTCACGGCCCTGTTCCTGGACGAGATAGCGGGAGGTGCGGATGAGCTTGTTGATGGTTTCGATCATATGCACGGGGATTCGGATGGTACGCGCCTGATCGGCGATCGCACGGGTGATGGCCTGGCGGATCCACCACGTGGCATAGGTGCTGAACTTGTAGCCCCGGCGGTACTCGAACTTGTCCACCGCCTTCATCAGACCGATGTTGCCCTCCTGGATCAAATCAAGGAACTGCAGGCCGCGGTTGGTGTATTTTTTGGCGATGCTGACCACCAGCCGCAGGTTGGCCCGGGTGAGTTCGCTTTTCGCCAGTTTGGCCCTCAGGCGCCCATCCTCCACGGAGGCCATGATGCGTCGCAGGGTGCGGCTGTTGGCGCACAGCTCCGCTTCGCGGGAGGCGATCCCATCCATCGTGTCACGGATATCGGTAAAGGCGGCGTGAATTTCCTCCCGCGTCAGGCCGCAGCGAGGTGTCGCCCATTTGGTGAAGGCGGTTTTGGATTTGAGGCTGTCGCGCAAATCTTTCATCGACCCGTTGAAACGGTCCCCGACCTTGGCCAGCTTGCGGGACATGGCCTCGAACCACTGGATCTGTTCGAAGATGATGTTCTCGATCTCGTCGATGACGGCCGCTTCGAGCCGCCAGTCCTTGAGCAGCTCGAAAATATCGGAAATGCCCTTTTGCAGCAGGCGCCGAATTTTACGCTGCTCCTGCTCGTCTCCGGCGGTCGCAAAGGCCTGCTCGCGCAGGGGACGCGTCTCCTCATGGATGGCCTTGATGCGCCGGATCGTTTCAAGGAATTTTTCGGTTTGCACGACCTCGTCGGTGTGGGTGTCGCCTTCGTCGATGTCGCGCAGGACGTGCTTGGGCCGCAGTGCGCCGCTCTCGATTTTGTCGCCGAGGCTGATGATGGCCTCCACCCCGCCGGTGGTGTCGAGGAGCGCCCGCAGCACCTCCTGTTCCCCGGCTTCGATCTTCTTCGCGATCTCGACCTCGCCCTCCCGGCTGAGGAGCGTGACCATGCCCATTTCGCGCAGGTACATTTTGACCGGGTCGGTGACGGTGCCGTACTCGGCGGTGTCGGCCTCCTCGCCGACGGTCGGCTTCAGCTCCGGCGGGCTCTTGGGTTTCGGCAGCGGACGGGTGTGCTTGTCGTCGACCACATCGATCCCGTTGTCGTCGAAAAGCATCAGTGTTTCATCGATCTGCTCCGGCGACAGCATGTCCTCAGGCAGGACCTCGTTGATTTCGTCATAGGTCAGGTAGCCCTGCTTCTTGCCCCTTGCCAGCAGCTCCTGGACGGCCTTCTTGTCGGCCTTGGCCTCGACCGCCTTGCGGGGCTCTTCATCCGGGATGGGCAGCGCCGCTGTCGCCTTCTCGACTCTGGCGCTCTTGCCGGTATCCACCGTTTTTTTGGCGGGACGCGCTTTCGATGGCGCACCTGCCGGTTTCAGCTTCGCTGCAGCTTTTTTGGCCATTCCGTCATGCCTCCAGACTCCTGCGAATTCGATCCCGATCGCTGCCACCACGCCGGGTATCCCGGAAGGGTGGTCACCGTTCCGGCGCAACGGGCGCTCGTGGCCCCACACGCCGCGCCGCCAGTTTCTGCTTCTCGCTCAACAGGCGCATCACCTCGGCCTCGTTCCGGCCCTTTTCGGCCGCTTCGATCTCCTGCTGCAGGCTGCGACGCACCGCCTTTTTTCGCCGGCTCTCGACAAAGCGGTTGAGCAAGGTGCGGCAGCCTTTCGCTTCCCAGACCTCATCGCTCATGGCGATCTCGGCCAACTGCTGCCGGCGCCCGGCATCCTCCACCCGGCTCAGCAAGTCGGCGACCGGGGTGCCGGCCCGGTGTCCGCCGGCGATGATGTCGGCGGCCAGGCGCTTCATCGGCCCGTCGGTGAAGCACTCCAGGATCCGGCGTTCAAGGATTTCCGGAATCATCTCAGGAAACTGGAGCATCATCGTTACAATGCGGCGCTCGAAGCGTTCGACGCCGGCCGAGCCGCCCGGCGGGCGGGCGGGCGCATCCGCTGCACTCTGCGCCGCCGGCGGCCGGCGGCGGGCGAGCCCCTCGCGAATCACCGCCTCGGATACATCGAGGCGCTCCGCCAGCTGCTGGACATAGAACGCCTGGGCGACCGGGTCGTTGACGGCCGAGAGCGGGCCCATGAGCTCCCCGACCACCCGAATCCTGCCCTCGGTGCTCAGCCCGTGACGTTTCACCGCGGTTTCGGCAAGAAAGCTGACCATGCCGGGGGCGGCGCTGGCCAGGCCCTGGAAGGCCTCGGCCCCGTGGCGCCTCACGAAAGAATCCGGGTCGTGCCCTTCAGGCAGGACCAGGATGCGGGTATCCGCCTGGTCTTCCCGGAAAACGTCCCCGCGGCGAAAATCGGCGTGTTCCTTCCAAAAAAGCTCGACGCAGCGCTGCGCCGACCGGATGCCCGCATCGTCCGAATCGTAGACCAGAACCATCCGCGCCGCATAGCGGGTCAACAACCGGATGTGGTCGGGCGTGAGGGCGGTGCCGAGAGTGGCGACCGTGTTATCAATGCCGGCCTGGTGCAAGGAGATCAGGTCGAGGTATCCCTCCACGATATAGGCCGAACCGAGCGCCCGGCAGCGATCTTTGGCCCGCTGCAGGCCGTAGAGCACCCGGCGTTTGGTATAAATCGGCGTTTCGGGCGAATTCAGATACTTGGGGGTCGAGTCGTCCATGACCCGACCCCCGAAGCCCACCACCCGCCCGGACTCGTCGCAGATGGGGAACATGAGCCGGTCCCGGAAACGGTCATAGTATCCGGAGCGATCCTTGCGTGGCACGGCCAGTCCGGCTTTTTCCACCATCGCCGGGGCGATCCGCCGCTTCGCCATGAACCCCAGGAGCGTGTCCCAGCCCTTGGGGGCGTAGCCCAACTGAAACGCTTCTACCGCCCGGGAGCTGATCTCCCTGCGACTCAGATAGCCCAAGGCCGCCGGACCGGCCGGGTCGCGCCGCAGGGCGTCGCAGAAAAACTCAAGCGCCAGCCGGTTGATCTCGAAAAGGGAGTCACGCTCCTTCAGTCGTCGCTGGTCGTCGGGATTCAACTCCCGCTCGGGAATCGCGATCCCGCTGCGCTGCGCCAGCGCACGCACCGCCTCCACGAACGAAACCCCGTCCCGCTTCATTACGAAACCAAACACATCGCCCCCGCTCCCGCAGCCGAAACAGTGAAATATCTGCTTTTCCGGGCTGACGCTGAACGAGGGCGTTTTTTCGGCATGAAACGGGCAGAGTCCGACGAGGTTCTTGCCTGCCTTCCTGAGCAGCACCGTTTCCGATATCACCTCGGCGATATCCACCGCGTGTCGAATCTCGGCAATCGTATCGTCCGGAATGAAATTTGCCAAAGACAGCAACCTCCATCTGCGCCGTCAGGGATCAGGGGGTTACCGGAGTCGAGGTGCCTTCGGCGCCGCCATCGGCCCGCTTGAGGTCGTTACGCGTGAGAAAAGACAGACGATAAGGCGAATGCCTTTCCGATGGAATTCCGTTGTTTGATAAGGGTTTGGGAATCTATGTGTCGATCCTGCGTTTGTCAACCCTCGCGGTCGCCGGTCGGCGGCGCCGCAGAGGTCTGCCGGCTCTCGCGTGCGAGTGCCATGGCGTCGGCAAAAGAGACGGCCCCGGAGTAAAGCGCCTTGCCGGTGATCACCCCGATGACCCCCGCGGCCTCGAGCGGCAACAAGGCCCGGATATGATCCAGGGACCCTACTCCGCCGGAGGCGATCACCGGAACCCCCACGCTTTCCGCGAGCCGACGGGTTGCATCGATATTGGGCCCGGTCTGCATGCCGTCACGATGGATGTCGGTAAAAATGAACGCCGCCACACCGCACGCCTCCAGCCGCCGGGCCAGGTCGACCGTCTGGATATCCGTCGTGCGGGTCCAGCCCTCGACGGCGATCCGGCCGTTGCGGGCATCGAGGCCGACCGCCACCCGCCCGGGGTGACGCCGGCAGAGCTCCCCCAGCCACGGGGGGGTGTGAACGGCCTCGGTGCCGATCACCACGCGAAATACGCCCATGTCGAGCAGCACCTCCGCCGTCGGTGCATCCCGGATCCCCCCGCCGAGCTGCACCGGCACGCGCACCGATTCCAGGATCCGTGCGATGTGCGGCCGATGATGCGGCCGGCCGCCGAGCGCGCCGTCCAGGTCGACGACGTGGATCAGTTCGGCCCCGGCATCCGCCCAGCGGCGGGCCACCGGCACCGGGTCGGCGGCGTAAACCGTTTCCGCCTCCATTCGGCCCTGCTGCAGGCGAACGCAATTTCCGTTTTTCAGGTCAATGGCGGGTATGATCAGCATGAAACCGCTCGAACCTCGGGTGGAGCCGCCGATGCCTACAGGGCGCCCTTGGATGAGCGCACGCCGCGACTGCGCGGGTCGACGGAGACGGCCTGCTGGAGCGCCCTTCCGAACGATTTGAACGCGGCCTCCAGGATGTGGTGCTCGTTCTCACCGTATGGCACGGTGATGTGCAGATTCATGCCGGCGCGGTTGGCCACGGATTTGAAGAACTCCTTGGCGAGGGGTCCGTTGAAGGAACGCTCCAGGCTGCGATAGGCCGGGGTCTGAAAAAGGAGGTAGGGGCGCCGGGACAGGTCGATGGCCACCTGGGCCAGGGCATCATCCATGGGGGTTACGGCATACCCGTAACGGCGGATGCCCTTGCGATCGCCCAAGGCGCGGTCCACCGCTTCCCCCAACACGAGGCCGACATCTTCGACCGTGTGGTGGGAGTCGACTTCGATGTCGCCTTGGGCGTGAACACTCAAGTCGAAAAACCCGTGCACGCAGAACAAAGCGAGCATGTGGTCGAAGAAGGCAATCCCGGTGGCGACGTCCGCCTGGCCGCTTCCGTCCAGGTCGATGCCGATCTGCACGGTCGTTTCATGCGTTCGGCGCTCCAGCTCGGCTTTTCGGCTCATCGGACCTCCGGCGCCATCACGCCTGCCCGCCCCGTAAGATCGACCGGCCCGCCCACCGGGCTCGGCGATTCAGAGGCACGCCATCCTTGTTTTCATCCGGCCGGCATTGTGCTAAAGCCGGTTGCAGCATGCGTTGGATGAAAAAAAGTGGAGATGAGGGGGATCGAACCCCTGACCTCGGCGTTGCGAACGCCGCGCTCTCCCAGCTGAGCTACATCCCCACACAAATTTTTTTTGTACCAAATTAGTTTCCGTCGGTCAATAAAAAAGGAGCCTCCGTTCATGGCCAAGTTGATCCTCAAAGACGCCTACAAGCAATTCACGCTGGACCAGGACAAACTCCTGCCCCCGCGCGAGACCGTGGTACGCCTGCAGGAAAAACTGCGCCGGCTGAAACTGGACATTCTCAAGGGCACGGAGCGTATCGACAACGGCCGCCTGGGGATCCCGGTCTTCATCAGCCGTTGCGGCCGCGATGCGGCCGGGGTCACCGGCACGCGCAAGCAGATGGGCAAGGGGGCCACGGCCGAGCAGGCCGAGGCCAGCGCCGTGATGGAACTCGTGGAGCGATTCAGCTTCTTCAGCTTCGCCCGCAACCCCCGCCGATTCATCCGCGGGACCTACCGCGAGTTGCAGGACCGCGCCCTGCCGTTCGATATGATCGCACGCTCGGTCCACGAGGCCGCAGGGGAGCTGTCCGCCAGCCGCCGCATCTTCGAGTCCCTGCCGCTGCAGTGGGTGCCAGCGACCAATCTGACGCGCGGAACCGAGTGCCTCGTGCCCTTCGACTGGTTTTTCGCCATCAACGAATTCAACGGGCCCTCGGCCGGAAACGGTCCGGAAGAGGCCATCCTCCAGGGCATCTGCGAGGTGGTCGAGCGCCACGTCTCCGCACTCGTCAGCCGCGGCCGCCTCCGCGTGCCGGGCATCCGCCCCGGCTCGGCGGGGGACCCCCTGGTGCGCGACATGCTCGCCGCCTACGGGCGCTGCGGCATCCGCCTCGCCCTTTCCGATTTCACCCTCGATCTCGGCATCCCTTCCGTCGGGGTTCTCGCGGTCGACCCGGCCACCTTTCCCGCCCGCAGCGAAATCGTCTGGACCGCGGGCACGACCCCCAGCCCCGAGAAGGCCCTGAGCCGCGCCCTGACCGAAGTCGCCCAGCTCGGCGGCGATTTCAACACCGGTGCCTGCTACGTTGCGAGCGGACTGCCCAAGCTCCGCCGGGTGGAAGAGGCCGATTTCATCACCCGCCCCGCTGCCGTCGTAGAGCTCTCCTCCCTGCCCGATCTCTCGCACCCGAACATCCGGGTCGAAATCGAGAACTGCCTGCAGGCCTTGGGACGCCGGGGCCTCGAAGTGCTCGTGGTGGAGACCACCCACCCCGAGATCGGCCGGCCGGCCTTTTACACGATCATCCCCGGCGCCCATTTCCGCGAGCGCTCGCGGGCGAGCGGGGTCGCGATGTTCGCCGTCAAACACCTCTCCGAGCAGCTCGAGCCGGCCGAGGCCTTGGCCCGTTTAGGCGAGGTCGACGCCGTGCTGCCCGGCAAATACTTCGTGCGCTTTCACATGGGTCTTTGCCGGTTGAAAGGGGGCGACCCGGAAGGCGGGCTCGCCCACTTCCGCGAGGCGCAGGCACTGGAACCCGACCCCGAGGAGGCACCGACCGTTTACAGCTACATCGGGGTGGCGTTGAAGGAGTTGGGCCGCTACGAGGAGGCCTTGGAGGTTCTGCACCGGGGCGCCCAATTGGACCCCGAGCGCACCGACATCCACAACCTGATCGGTTTCTGCCATTTCAAACGCGGGGAACATGCCGCCGCCGCCGCCGCCTTCCAGCGCGTGGTGGAGCTGGACCCCTCGTCGGCCATCGATCACGCCAACCTCGGCGTGAACCTCCAGGCCCTGGGTGCGTCCGATCAGGCGGCGGTCTGCTACCGGACGGCCCTCGCCCTCGATGCGGACATCGAATTCGCCCGCCGCAATCTGGCCGCCCTGGGCGGGTGAGACCCGTCTCAGCCGCCCGCTGCCGGGCTCGGCGTCATCGCGGTTTTGAACGCGTCGATCTGCGCCTGCAGGCGCCGGCAATCCTCCGACATCGCCGCCAGGACGGCGGCGGCACGCTCCTTGTCCTCCCGCCGGGCGCTCACCCCCCGGGCCAAGGCCCCGAAATCGGCTGCATAGGCCTGAAGCCGCTCGGCGACGGCTTGGGCCAGGCGTTCGGAGGCCGTCTCGATCATCACGAAAAGGTATTTGAACTTGAGGTTCTCCTGGAAATCCCTGAGCTGGAAGCCGAGCGACTGCCGGGTTTCGCGCTGAATGAGCACAAAGCACTCCTTAAGGGCGCGCGCGTCCTCTTCTCCGGCGCGCACCGGCTTTTTGAGGACTTTTTTGAATCCGCTCACGACCCGGTAAAAACCCCGGCGCAGGATGGCTTCGGTGCGCAACCGGGCGGTGTAGTTCATCGAGCTGACCAGCGGCGGATGGCTCACCCCGGTGTGGTGCAGCAGACTCGCCAGGCCGGGAACCGCCAGTGCCTCCGCTCCCCGTTTGTCGATCGGGATGCCCAGATCCTCCATCAGCCGGTCGAACTCGACCGAGGCATCCTCGATCAGGCTCTTGTAGGGGGCGGCGATGGCCTCCAACTGCTCGCAGATCTTCCCCTCCTGGAGGGCGATGAACCGGATGACGTCCGGATTGACCTGCTCGGTGATGAAGGCATCCAGGGACTGCTTGAAATCCTGAAACATCTGGTAGAGCGCCTGAGAGAACCCTCCGGCGTGCAGTGTGGCGGTGTAGCGCTCAGGCGCGAAACGGCAGGCGCTGATGAAGGCCGTCAGCGCGCGGATCACCTCCCCGGAGCTGGGGTCCAAAAAGCGGTTGACCTCGCCGCCGACGCTCTGCCGCAGTTTGGGCACGATGCCCGCCAGCGAGCTTTGCAGGGCGCTCAGGATCTGGGTAAACCGCTCCTGGTGGCGGCGGATGCGTTCGGCGGCCCGGTGCGCATCCGCGGCCCCGCGGGTCAGGATCTCCCGGTTGACGCTGATCCAGTTGGCCATCCCGGTCCGGATCACTCCCAGCCGTTCGATGGGGTTCTGAAACAGCAGCGCATGCCGTTGCCGGCTCAGCATCGCGCCCAGAACCGTTGCGAAGCGCGCGGTCTCCCGATCGGAGAAAGCGACAAGGTCGGCATCCGCCCGCCAGAGATCGAGGCGTCGTTGGTCGCGTGCGGGCAGTTCGTCGCGGAGGGATTGGAACAGGTTGAAAAGAGCCGAGAAAGCGAAGAGCCCCGCGGCGGGTTTGAGCAGTGCCAGCTCCGCCGACACCCGGCGCACGGAGGCCTTTAGGTCGTCTACGGCCTGGTGTTCGCTGAAGTCGCAGTTGAGGACGAACAGGCAGTTGTCCAGGATGCCCATGCGCTTGATCATGGACAAGAACTTGATGTCGGCCTGCCGCAGGCCGGTGCGGCTGCTGATCACATAGACCAGGAGGTGGGCGATCCTCAGGTAGTCCTGGACCATGGCCAGGTGCAGCGGGTTGGAGGAGTCGCTGCCCTGGCAGTCGGCGATCTCGATGTTGCTGCCGAGGTTGTCGGAGCGAATGTCGAGCTGGATGTCCTGCAGGTAGACCGAGAGGGATTCGTTCCCGGTGTAGGCCCAGTGGTCGTTGAACCGCCCGTTGTCGTAGCGATGCACGACCGGTTCCTCGCCCAGGAACCGATGGACTGTTTCATAGCCGTCGAGGTAGCAGGAGAGCAGGACCAGGTTGCGATCGCGGGCGTCGTCGGTGATGCCCTGCTCGCCGTTCACTCCCTGCAGGGAGCGCCTTAAACCGGTGCGCTCCGGCTCGCGGCGGATATCGAAATGCTCTTGGGCGCTGCGCCAGTTGAGGTCGGGGAAGAAGACCAGCGCCTGCTGCATGTCCGCATTCACTTCCGCCCAGGTCTTGAAGAAAAGCGTGGCCCGCAGCCGTTCTCCGGCGCGCACCCGCGTGACGATGGAGGTCACCACGCCGGCCCCGCGTTTGAGAAAATCCCCCTGCAGCAGCGAATTCAGGAAGGTGCTCTTGCCGGATTTGATCGCCCCCACCACGGCCACCCGGATGGTCTCTTCGTTCAACTGCCGGGGCAGTCCCTCGCAGGTCGGTTCCCACTCCCCGAAGCGGTAATCGTTGAGCCCGGGAATGGCATTGGCCGAGCGAAAGAGGGACCGCAGGCCGTCGTTCAGCGCCAGCAGGCGTTGCTTTTGAATACCGTACCCGTCCATGCTCCTGTCATCCTGGCCGGCGGCGCCGCGCACGCGAAGGTCACCGGCGGGGTGCCTCCGTCGGCGCTGCACCCACCTTGTGAGGCCGGTCGATCTATGGTATGCTGTAACTGATAACCGATATGGGAAAAAGCGCCCTTCCCCCGCCGCCGGCGAGGGTCCCGGCGCCCGTGAGGGGAACCCGCGGCATGTCCGAAAAAAACCCTGAGTGCCCGCTCTGCAATCCGCTCAACTGCAAAGAATATCACAATCCGAAGGTGTGCGCCTTCGCCCGCCGCGACAAGGCCTGCATTAAACGCAAACGCCCCAAGACCAAGAGTTCCGTGCGCACCTGAGCCGGATCAGGCGTGACCGGCCGTGTCCGACAACCGGGTCGGGCTGATGCCGATGCGCCGCATGCCGGCCTCCCAGCGCTCTGCGACCGGCAAGACGAAGATGTTCTCATCGAAGACGGGATGGGTCAGCCAGGCATTCTCCCGGATCTCCATTTCGAGTTGGCCCGGGCCCCAGCCGGCGCAGCCCAGGTTGATCAGGAACGCCGCGGGGCCGCGACCTGCCGCGATCGCCTCCAGAATGTCCCGCGTAGTGCTCAGAGCGAGCGTCGCGGTCACCTTTAGGCAACCCTCCCAACCGAACGGCGGCCCGTGCAGAATGAAGATTTCCCCCGGGTGCACCGGACCGCCGCAGTGCACCGGGATCGCATCGGCCGGTACCGTGGGACGGATGCCGAGCTCATCGAAGATCTCCCCGGCCGAGAGCAGGTCGTGCCGCCGGTTGACGACGATGCCCATCGCCCCTTCGTCGCTGTGTTCACAGATGCAGGTCACGGTTTGAGAAAAATTGGGGTCGGCCATGCCGGGCATGGCCAGAAGGAAGTGACCTTTCAGCGAATCGGAGAAGGCGGACGGCATGGATTCCTCGGTCGGCGGTTTCACTTCGCACGCAGCGAATGAGCCTCAAACCCTAAAAGGATCCCGGCGGTTTGTCAAGGTGAAACCGGGCCCGTCGGCAGGGGTGACGACCGCTGCGGGACGGACTCCTCCGAGGCTGCCCGCG
>JALOOS010000374.1 GCA_025454275.1 Desulfobacterales bacterium
TCCCCGTCGGTGACCAGGATGTCGTTTTCGATCCGCACCCCGATCCCCTCTTCCGGGATGTAGACTCCCGGCTCGCAGGTGAAGACCATGCCCGGCTCGAACGGACGGTAGCGGTCGCCGACGTCGTGCACGTCGAGCCCGAGATGGTGGGAGATCCCGTGCGGGAAGTACTTCTTGTACAAGGGCCTCTCCGCAGGCTGGCTCCGGACTGCATCCGCATCGAGCAGGCCCAGCCCGATCAGCTCGCTCTCCATCACCCGCCCCGCCTCGGTGTTGAGCCGGTCCAGGGTGCCGCCGGGGCGCAGCCGGGCAACGGCCTCCTTCTGCACCCGCAGGACCGCAGCGTAGACCGCTCTCTGGCGCGGGGTGAAACGCCCATCGGCAGGCACCGTACGTGTCAGGTCCCCCGCATAGTGGGCATACTCGGCGCCGAAATCGATCAGGACCAGGTCGCCGGCCTGGACCTGCTTGTCGTTCCTGACATAGTGCAGGACGCAGGCGTCGGCGCCTGCGGCCACGATGGTCTGGAAGGCCGGACCACGCGAGCGGCTGCGCAGAAACTCGTGATAGATCTCGGCCTCGATCTCGAACTCCCAGACCCCCGGCCGGATGAAGCCGAGCAGGCGCCGGAAGGCCTGGCCGGTGATGGCCGCGGCCCGGCGGAGGAGGTCGACCTCCGCGGCCGATTTGACGGCGCGCAAGCGGTGCAGAAGCGGGGCCAGGCGATCGTAGGCATGCAGGGGGTAGGCGTCGCGGCACCATTTCAGGAAGCGCGCATCGCGGGACTCCACCTCCGTTTTCGCCCGGGGATGCTCGTTGCTGTTCAGGTAGATCCCCTGGGCCTGAAGCATCAGGGCCCGGAACAGAGCCTCGAACTCCGTGTTCCAGAGGACCGTCGCCACCCCGGACAGCGCCCGGGCCTCCTCCTGGGTGCAGCGCCTTCCTTCCCAGAGCGCGATCGCGTCGCTGGTCTCGCGCAGAAACAGGATTTCGCGGTGCTTCGCCTCCGGGGCGTCGGGGAAGAGGAGCAGGACGGTCTCCTCCTGGTCGATGCCCGTCAGATAGATCAAGTCGGTCTGCTGCACGAAGGGATGGACCCCGTCGGCGCTCCTGGGCATCAGGTCGCTGGAGTTGACAACGGCGATCCAGCCGGGTTTGAGGAGACCGGCGAGACGGCGGCGGTTGTCGATGAAGAGCTGCGGGCCGATCGGCGGGGTGCGCATCGGGTCAGCTGTGCCTGAGGCCGTGCGCCTCTTTGAACGCGTGCCACTCGCCATGGTCGATCGCCCCATCCTTGTTGAGGTCGATCGTCGCGAAGACCTTCGGCTCGGCCTGGGGGAAATAGGCCTTGAACTCTTCCCAGGTCACACGGCCGTCGCCCGTTCGGTCCATGTCCCCGAAGTGGGCGTTGAACTGCTTCGGGTCCGGCAGGGCCGTGTCGTGGAACCGGCCTTTGGCGGTGCAACCGATCACCAGGCACATGACCAATAAAACGGTGAATAAAAGCGCGGCTCTTTTCATAGCACACTCCATTAAGGATAAAAATCGGAAGCGACCCGACGCGAAGATAACCACAGCGGCACCCCCGTCAACGATTGAACCAGCTTGCCATATGTGATAGTGCCGGTGCGGCGCCCAGGCGCCGCGCAGGAGAGGCCGCATGCCCCGGACCCGTCACGCAACTGAAAATCGCCACCATCGCCTGCCGGCTGGCCCTCAATACCGCACGCCGGTTCATCTACCCTTTTGCCCCGGACTTGAGCCGCGCGCTGGGGGTCCCGCTGACCTCGATCACCAGCCTGGTCGCTGTCAACTCGGCCACGAGCCTGCTAGGCTTCGGCCTGGGACCGGTGGCGGACCGCTTCGGCTACCGGGCCATGATGATCCTCGGCCTGGGCGTCCTGGCGCTGGGGATGGGGTCTGCCGCCCTGCTGCCGGTATTCGCCATGCTGGTCATCGCCCAATTCCTGAGCGGTGCCGGCAAAAGCCTCTTCGACCCGGCGCTCCAGGCCTACATCAGCGAGCGGGTGCCCTACACCCGCCGCGGCCTCGTGGTGGGTCTGCTCGAAACCGCGTGGGCCGGGAGCACCCTGGCGGGGATCCCGCTCCTTGCCTTGCTGATCGACCAGGCGGGCTGGCGGGCGGCCTTTTTCGCCCTGAGCGCATCGGGGGTGCTGGGGATCGGGCTGCTGGCGAGCCTTCTTCCCGCCGATGGGCCGCGGGCCGCGGCGCCGGGAGCCCGGGTCGATTTCCGGCAGTTGCTCGGAGCGATCCTGCAGAGCCGTCCGGCCCTCGGCATGGCCCTCTTCGCCTTTCTATTCAACACCGCGATGGACAACCTCTTCGTCATCTACGGCGCGTGGATGGAGGAGGCCTTCCAGCTGAGCGTGCTGGCGCTGGGGGTGGGAACCGCTGTGATCGGAGCCGGCGAACTGGTCGGGGAGTCGATCACGGCGGGGTTGGGGGACCGCCTGGGGCTCAAACGGATGGCCCTCGGCGGAGTCCTCTTGTGCGTGCTCACCTACCTGCTGCTGCCCCTTGCGGCACGGACGCTCCCGATGGCTCTTGCGGCCCTTTTTCTGCACTTTTGCATGTTCGAAATGACCATCGTCACCGTCCTTTCGGTAACGACCGAGCTGCTGCCGGCGGCACGGGCGACGATGATCGCCGCTTTTTATGCGGCGGCCGGGGCCGGCCGGGTAACCGGTGCGCTCCTGGGTGGACCCGTCTGGCTGGCGGCGGGTATCTGGGGAACGGGCATTCTCTCGGCCGCTTTGACCGCGCTGTCGCTATCCGCCCTGCTGTGGGCCCTGAAGGGCTGGAAACGAGACTAGCTCGCGGATCTCCTCCAGGGGGATTTTTCCCAGGTGCGCCTTCAGGTTCTCCAGCACGAGCCTCTCCGCCCGGGAGAGCAGGATGGCGCGGTAGAGATGGATCTTGTGGCGGATTTCGGCGTCCGTCAGACGGGCGATCCGCGCCGCCGATTCCTCCAGGACCTTGATCGACGGAAGCTGCGGGGATTCTAAAACCGATTTAAGGGTTTGGGCAAACCGCTGCATCCCCTTGTGAATGTGCCTGTTCTGAATCACATTGATGTTCGACCAACCGCCCCGCACCCATTTTACGTTGGCGGTCCGCACCGCCGCCCCTGCGGGCTCCTTTTCCGCATAAACGGCGATTCCGACCGAGTCGAACATGTAGGAGTTCATCCAGCCGATCCCGCCGACGGTAAGCCCCGGTTCGCCGGAGTAGAAATAGGACCAGTCATCGTCAGTGCCGACGATATAACCTTTCTTGCCCACCTCGGAGCGGTCTTTCTGCCGGGATAGCGAAATGAGCACGCTGCGCCCTTCGTGGCGAAAGAGGATGAGGGTGCGATGGAGATCGTAGCGGTAATAGGCCCCCGAAAAGAGGTCCGGGGTGTTCTCCACCGTCTCCATCCCGCGGATCACCCGGGGAAGATCGCCGTCAGAGAAAAGCTCCCAGATCCTGGGCAGCCGGCTCCAGGGTGGATCGGTGCGGGTCCAGGAGGTCCAGCGCAGCGAAGACGGGGTGGTGGCGAACCAGGGAATATCCGGGTTGAAGCTGTACGCGAGAAACGGCGCCAAATTTATGTTGACGTCGACCTCGGTGTAGGCGGAAGCCGAACCCTCGATGGGCTCGGCGGTGTAGATGACCCCCGGGCGCTTGGGCCCGAATATAAAGCGCATGAACCCGGCCACCCGCTCCGGCTGGAAATCCTCCCGCACTCCTCCCGCACTTCCGGGCCCACCAGGCTCAAAAGATACTGAACCCCGGCCGCCGCCTCATCGGGCAGCCGGACCTCTTCGGACGCAATCGCCGGGCCGGGCGAGAGGAACGCTCCGGTCAGGGCGACGGTTGCACATAACAGCGCAAGAGCTTTCGTCATAGATCTCATAGGGTCGCTCGCATCTCCTGCCGGACATGCGGTTTCCGGGTCATTTGGTTGAATCAGATGAGCGTTAGATGGAACTGGTAACACCTTTC
>JALOOS010000141.1 GCA_025454275.1 Desulfobacterales bacterium
CCGCCGGGCTGAACCAGCTGGTTGAGGGTGTAGCTGGTTTTCCCCGGCCCGCAGCCGAAATCCCCCAACCGCATTCCGGGCCGCGCCCCGGCCCACCGCGCCTGGCGGCGCAAGGCGCGCGGGTCGGTCTTGAGCTCGAGCCGCAGCGCCTCTTCCTCGCCCTCCATCAGGTAGCGTGACCTGCTCACCATCCCTTCCTCAGGCAAGGACCGCAGTCCATTTTTTTGCGGTTCAGCTCCTGCGCCCCGCGCCCCCGGCGCAATGGCATCCGCGTTCAACCCTCTCTATACCAAAATACTTCTTCACGAAACATTTTTTTCAAAACACGACGACCCGGTTAGGTATCGATGGGCGGGATCGACAAATAGGCGAGGCGTTTCATTTCGCGGCGGCCGTGGGTGACGGTGTCCAGCACGAAGCCGCAGGTCAGGCTCAGGCAGGCGAGGATCATGAGGCCTGTCGCCAGGATCGCCGTGGGAAAGCGCGGCACCAGGCCGGTCTCGAAAAAGGTGATGAATACCGGGTAGGCCAATCCGACCGCACTCAGAGCGAGGATCCCGGCGATGATGGAGAAGAACGCCAGGGGGCGCTCCTCCTTGAAGAGGTTCACGATCATCATGAGGATGCGGAACCCGTCGCGGAAGGTGCGCAGTTTGCTGGCGGTGCCCGCCGCGCGTGCCCGGTAGTCCGTGGGGACTTCGGCAATCGGCATGCGCAGCTCGAGGGCGTGCACCGAGAGCTCGGTTTCGATCTCGAACCCGGCGGAGAGCGCCGGGAAGGACTTCACGAAGCGCCGCGAGAAGACCCGGTAGCCCGAGAGGATGTCGGTGAAGGTGCGGCCGAAGCAAAGCGCCAAAAAGCCGGTCAACAGATCGTTTCCGAAGCGGTGCCCGCGGCGGAAGGCCTCGCCGGCATAGGTCGTGAGCCGCGAGCCGACCACCATGTCCAGGCGCTCGCCGACGAGCTTCTCAACCAGCGCCGGGGCGATCGCGGCATCGTAGGTGCCGTCGCCGTCGGCGAGAATGTAGATATCGGCCTCCACGTCGGCGAACATCCGGCGCACCACGTGCCCCTTGCCCTGGCGGGTCTCGCGGCGCACCAGCGCGCCGGCCTCGCGCGCGCAGCGGGCGGTGTCGTCCCGGGAGTTGTTGTCGTAGACGTAGACGACGGCCTGGGGCAATGCGGTGCGGAAATCGCGTACCACATCGCCGATCGCCGCCGCTTCGTTGTAGCAGGGCAGGATCACCGCCACGCGATGGTTGGTCATGCCGGCATTCATGGGATCTCCTTTCACGGGCGCCCGCTCCTTCTTACCTCGCAAAAGTGAAAGAGGTGCTCCGGCTGCGGCTCGATCCGGGGCACAAAACGGGTGCAGGCCGCGGGATCCGTTTCCAATCCATACGATGCGAGCGCCGTCATGGCGTGCCACTCTTCGTAGACCCGGAACAGGACGAAGAGCGGCCCCTCGTGCCGGGCGATGACCTCGCGCATCAGCCGGTCGGTCCGGTTGGGCTCGGCCGAAGGCCCGGTGACATAACCCTGGATGCGCAGGAAGCGCACGGGCGGCGGGAAGAAGGGGATCAGGTAAGCCATGGCATCGTGACCGGCCATGAGGACGATGCTCTTCTCGGGCTCGGCAACGGGCGGGGGGTCGACCCCGAAATAGTCTGCCGCCCAGGGCCGGCGACCCCAATCGCCGGGGGAAAGCGTGATCAAGAGCACGATGAAACCGGCCAGTGCGGCCCGAATCTGCCGGCGCGGATCGTGGACCAGGGCGCCCAGGACCAGGAGGATCGCTAGCGGTGCGAGCATTTCCGCCACCATCAGGTAGCGGTAGACGGCGAACAGTTTCATCCAAAGGATAAACGCAACCAGCACGAAGATGATGAAGAAGCCCGTCACCGGCATGCGCGGCGTCGCGGGCGCCGGGGAAGACCCGGCGGAACGAAAGATCCGACTCTTTGCGGTCTTTAGCAGCAGGGCCAGCAGCAGCACGTACAGCATGGGGAAGCGCAGGTCGCGGAAGCCCACCTCGCCGACCTGCATCGGGTCGATGTTGAACCAGATGGGGAAGGTCAGCCACATGAGCAGGCTCGTCGGGATGAAGCGCTCGTCGCGATAGGAGCCGACCGTGCCCCAGGGCGATTGGAAATAGTGGTTGAAATAGGGGAAGACGGGGTTCTGAAATCGCGCCCACATCTCGGCCATCCAGAACCCGCCGGTGGCGGCCGCACCGGCCAGGACCCCCAGCCCGAAGATGAGGGCCAGGAGGAATCGACGCCGCCACGGCAGCGCAAGCCCGAAAAAGGCCGCGCAGAGCGCGACGGCGTAGACCGCGAAGGGGAGCTTCAGACCGAAGGGCAGCCCCGTGAGAATCCCGGCGGCGGCGGCCAGCCAGCCCGCGCCCAGGCCGGCTGCAAGGCGCATCCGGAAGCGCACGATCAGCCACACGGCCGCGAGCACCGGCAGGCTCAGAATATTGTCGCCGTAGCTGGTCCCGACCTCGGCGAGGTTCATGACCCCGACCATTCCGATCAAGGCCGTCGCCAGAGCCGTCCATGCGTTCCGGGAGGGGGAGCCGAGATCGATCGCCTCGCGGCCGATCCCGTAGAGCAGCCAGATGTTGAACCCCGGCAGGAGACCCAGAAGAAACCCCACGGCCTTGGGGGGCAGTGCCTTCACCGCCCAATAAAAGGGGAGATGCATCAGCGGGTTGTAATAGGTGGCCACGTGGGAAACGGCGATGTCGTATCCCATGCGGTCGTTCAAAAATGCATAGGGATTGTAGAAGTGGTAATTGCGCAGATCCCAGTTCGCATCCTGGCCGATCGCCAGAGCATAGAGAGCCGCCGCCACGGGGGCCAGTGCCAGCAGAATGCGTACGGTCATGGTGAGGTTGCAGCCGTGCTGCCCCTGAGAAGAGGGCCGGCGTTTTATAAATATCCGGAAATATTGTCGATAAAATTCAGGCCGGTTTTACACGACCCACGGGCGGCTGTCAACGTTCTGGGGAAGGAGGAGTGACGGGCATCCGGCGGCGGCCGGAAGGGTCAACCGCGGCACGCCAAGGCCGGCAAAGAACCCATGGATCCGGCCGGAAGGGTCTGTACGGGGGCCGGTTGGTTGGCGGCACACTGGCTGCAGTCGAGGCAAAAATTGTTATAGGCCGCCTCGTTCAGGCATCGGCGGTATTCTGGGCAGCCCACCTCGCGCACGGGCGGGTTCTCTTCACGAACCGCGTTCATCTTGAGGAACTGAGGGGGTCTGTCTTTCATGCGCATAGGCCTCCCGCGGGAAATCACCGCTTTTAAAAGTCTATCGGCCGGACCGAGCCGTTTGATTAGGTGTTTTTTTCCGGTATTGCCTTGAATGGGCAATTTCCCTATGATGCCGGGATGAAATATGATCGCTCGGACAAGCCGACCCGCGCCGGCTTCGAACCGGGAGCCCGACCCTTGCCGCAGCCGTCACCCCCGGCGCCGCTCCAACCGCTGCCCCTCGCCGAGCTCCACACGCTGGCATCGCGCTGGATCGAGGTGCCCCGCCGGCCGGAAGAGCTGCGGATCGTGACCGACACTTCGGATTTTTTCCGCGTCGACGCCGGGGACATCCTCCTGCTCGGGGACAAACCCTACCTCGTCCGCAACAGCGCCCGGGAGGGCCGGTTCGGCCTGGACGACGAGGTCAAGCACTGGGTGAAGCGGTCGATCGCTCTCTTGTCAGGGGAGATGAAGATCATCAAGCTGGTATTCTACGAGCAGTTCACCGCCACGATCGGCGGCATCGCCTTTGAATGCTTCCGCAGCCCCCGCAAGGAGGCCCGCATCCTGGAGCTGGTGCGCGATCACCCGAATTTCATGCATGGGCGCAGCGTCGCCGACGCGGCCGGCAATCTCGTGCGGGTTCTGGATGTCATCACGGGTGCCACCCTGGCGGATCGCGTGGCCTCAGTGAGTGCGGCGCACGAGGAGTATTTTTACGACCACCTGCCGGCGCTGTTAGAGAACTACATCCGCTGCGTGGAGGCCATTCGCTTTCTGCACGCTCACGGCGAGAAGCACGGCGACATCCGCCGCGATCACATCCTGGTCGACGGCGACACGGGGCATTTTCGCTGGATCGATTTCGACTACAACTACCGGCATCGTGAGAACATCTACGGCTACGATCTGTTCGGACTGGGCAACGTCCTGATTTATCTTGTGGGCCGGGGGGATGTGCTGCTGGCCGACCTCCAGCGCCAATCGCCGGAGCTGCTCGCGGGGCTCACGGAGGCCGATGTGAACATCGTCTTCAACAACCGGGTGGCGAATCTGAAAAAGATCCATCCGTACATCCCGGATTCGCTGAACCAGGTCCTGCTGCACTTCTCGAAAGGCGCCCGCTGGTTCTACGAAACCACCGACCAACTGCTGGAGGATCTGCGGCTGGCGCAACAGGATATGCACCGTTGAGGAGGCCGACCCATGAACGCACCCCCTGCTTACGAATCCAAACGGACCGTCCTGATCGCGGTTGACGATTCCGAAAACGCCCGGCGCGCCGTGGACTACGCCGGCATCATGCTGGGCGGGCGGGAGGGGGTTTCCATCACCCTGCTGCACGTGATCTCAGAACCCGAGGAGGACTACTTCGCCCGGGCGGAGGAAAAACAGAAGTGGCTGGATCAGTATCGCCGGCGCATCACGGGAGTGCTGGAGGACTACCGCCGCGGACTGGTGAGCGCCGGTGTGCCGGAGGCCGATATCCGGGTGCACACACCGCTGCGCTTCTGCCCCTCCATCGCCGCGTGCATCCTCGCCGAACGCGACAGCTCCGGCGCCGGAACGATCGTGGTCGGCCGCCAGGGGCTCTCCCGCAAGGAGGAGTTCCTCTTCGGCAGCGTCTCGAGCAAGATCGTCAGCCACGCCCGAAACTGCGCCGTGTGGGTGGTGGCCTGAGCCGGGGAGGGGGATATCCGGCGCGGCGGATGCCTCCGGCCGCCGGGCGCCGTATCAGCCCGGGCCTGAAAGGGCGCCCCTCAGTTTCTCAAACCGCTCCCGCTGGCGGTCCCGGCAGCCGGCGAGCTCCCCGATCAGGGGATGAGCCTTCGGCAGAAGCCGCCGCAGGGAAGCCAGGGAGTGCTCCATCCGTTCCAGTCCGTCAGCCCCGCGCCGCTCCCACTCCTCCACGGCCGGCTCCCCCCGCTCGCGCCGCATGCACGCCTCGTACACCCCGTAGTAGGCGTCGTTGAAAAAAAGGATCTCCCGGGCGCACTCCGGGCCATAGGCCTGGAGCAGGGCTTTCCACAGCGAGAGCTCCGGGTGGTAGGCCGATGGGTTCCAGGCATAGTCGGCCACCGTGGCGAACTTGATCCGGTAGAGCTCACTCGCGGCGG
>JALOOS010000142.1 GCA_025454275.1 Desulfobacterales bacterium
ATCGGGGAGGAGCTCGAAAACCGGGGCTACCGCGTCGCGCGGGCGAACAGCGGCGAGACGGCGATCGGCCTGCTGCAGAACACCCCCTTCGACCTGGTCATTACGGATCTCGTCATGGAGGGGGTCGACGGGATCCAGGTCCTCAAGCGCTCGAAGGAGATCGACGCCACGCTCATGGTCATCATCCTGACCGGGTTCGGCGACATGCTCTCCGCCATCGAGGCGCTCCAGTCGCAGGCCGACGACTACCTGCTCAAACCCTGCGAATCCGCCGAGGTCTTCTTCCGGGTGGAGCGCTGCCTGGAGCGCCTGGAGCTCACGCGCCGCATCTCCTTCTACCAGAAAATCCTGCCGATGTGCTGCGTCTGCAAGAAGATCCGGGACGACACCGGAAAGGAGCCCGGGCGCGGGCCCTGGGTGCCGGTGGAGCAGTTCATCCACGAACGCGCCCGGCTGGACATCACCTCCAGCTACTGCCCCGAGTGCGCCCAGCGGACGCTGCAGGATCTCGTCAAAAAATAGCCTGGGCTCCAAAAGCCCCGGATGCATTCGGCGTCGGCATCGGGATCGGAATCGGTTTCGAGCCTCTGAATTCCGACCCCGACCCCGACGGGTGCTGTCCTTGCCGTCGGCATCTGGATCCCCTGACGGAGTTCACAGTTAAGATGGAATTCGGATCCTCGGGGGCCCTGTTCAGAAAAGACCGAAGAACCCGGCGCATCAAGCCGGTGCTTCCGGGCGCGCGGCGGCGTAGTCCAGTGCGGCGCGGACAAAATCCCGGAACAGAGGGTGGGGCGCCATCGGTTTGGACTTGAACTCCGGGTGGAACTGGCAGCCCAGGAACCAGGGATGCCCTTTCAGCTCCACGATTTCGACCAGATCCCCGCCGGGCGACAGGCCGCTGAACACCATCCCCTGATCCTCCAGCCGCTGCCGGTAGGCGGTGTTGAACTCGTAGCGATGGCGGTGGCGTTCCGACACCGTCTCCATCCCGTAGGCCCGGTGCGCGAGGCTCCCGGGGGCCAGCCGGCAGGTGTAGGCGCCGAGCCGCATGCTGCCCCCTTTCTCCGAGGCGGCATCACGGCGCTGCATCGTGCCGCTGCGCTCGTCGAACCACTCGGTCATCAGGTAGATCACCGGGTCGGGGCTGAGCGGGTCGAACTCGGCGCTGTTGGCCTGCGCGATCCCCGCCGCGTGGCGCGCCGCCTCGATCACGGCGATCTGCATGCCCAGGCAGATCCCGAAGTAGGGCACCCGGTTCTCGCGGGCAAACCGGGCGGCCAGGATCTTGCCCTCCACCCCGCGGCTGCCGAACCCCCCGGGGACGAGGATCCCGTCGGCCCGGGCCAGGATCTCCCCGCAGGTGTCGGGTTGCAGTTTCTCGGAGTCCACGAAATAGAGCTCGACCGCACTGCGGTGGAAGGCCCCTCCGTGGCGCAGGGCTTCGTTCAGGCTCTTGTAGGATTCCGTGAGGTTCACGTATTTGCCCACGATCGCGATGGTGACCCGGTGCTGCGGTTCCTGGAAGCGCTGCACCAGCTCCTCCCAGGCATCGAGTTTGGGCGCCCGGGTCCAGATGTTGAGCAGCTCGATGATCTTGTGGTCCAGCCCCTCGCGGTGGAAGACGAGCGGCACCTCGTAGATGCAGCCGACATCCTTGGCAGTGATGACCGCATCCACCCCCACGTTGCAGAAGAGCGCGATTTTGGACTTCAGCTCTTTGGACAGAAACCGGTCGGTGCGGCAGAGCAGGATATCGGGCTGGATGCCGATGCTGCGCAGCTCCTTCACGCTGTGCTGGGTGGGCTTGGTCTTGACCTCGCCGGAGGTGGGGATGTAGGGCACGAGGGTCAGGTGAATGTAGAGAACGTTCTCCTTGCCCACGTCCGTGCGGAACTGGCGGATCGCCTCCAAGAAGGGCAGGCTTTCGATATCCCCGACCGTGCCGCCGATCTCGACGATGACCACATCGACCCCGTCGGCCACCTGGCGGATGTGGGCCTTGATCTCATCGGTGATGTGCGGGATGACCTGGACCGTCCCGCCCAGGTAGTCCCCGCGCCGCTCCTTGGTGATGACCGAGTAGTAGATCTTCCCGGTAGTGACGTTGTTGGGCTTGCCCATCACGGCGCTGGTGAAGCGCTCGTAGTGGCCCAGGTCCAGGTCGGTCTCGGCCCCGTCGTCGGTGACGAAGACCTCCCCGTGCTGAAAGGGGTTCATCGTCCCGGGGTCCACGTTGATGTAGGGGTCGAGCTTCTGCAGGGAGACGGTGAGCCCCCGGCTCTCGAGCAGGGCGCCGATGGCGGCGGAGGCGAGACCCTTGCCGAGGGAGGAGAGCACCCCTCCGGTCACGAAGATGAACTTGGTGGTGAACGGCATGCGCGCTCCTCAGAAAATCGTGCGGCAGAACCGCCCTGCCTCGCCCAGCTGCTCTTCGATGCGGATCAGCTGATTGTATTTGGCCACGCGGTCGCTGCGGGACAGGGAGCCGGTCTTGATCTGCCCGCCGCTCACCCCGACCACGAAATCGGCGATGAAGCTGTCTTCGGTTTCGCCGGAGCGGTGGGAGATCACGGTGGTATAGCCCGCATTCCTGGCCATCTCCACCGCCGCGATGGTCTCGGTGACGGTCCCGATCTGGTTGAGCTTGATCAGGATGGAGTTGGCGATTCCCTGGGCGATCCCCTTCCCGAAGATCTCCGGGTTGGTGACGAAGATGTCATCGCCCACCACCTGGACCGAACCGCCCAGCCGGTCGGTCAAGCTCTTCCATCCGTCCCAGTCCCCTTCGCCCAGCCCGTCCTCGATTGAAACGATCGGATAACGCTCCACCATCCCCTCCAGGAGCTCGATCATCTGGGCCGCGCTGAGGCGTTTGTTTTCCGATTTCAAATGGTATTTCCCGTCCTTGAAAAACTCGCTGGCGGCCACATCCATACCGATCCCGATCTCCTTCCCGGGACGGTAGCCGGCATCCTTGATCGCCTCCAGGATGAAACGCAGGGCCGCCTCGTTGGATTCCAGATCCGGTGCGAATCCGCCCTCGTCGCCCACGGCCGTGCTCAGCCCCTGTTTCTTGAAAATGGCCTTCAGGCAATGGAAGGTCTCCGCCCCCATCTGCACCGCCTGGGCGAAGGAGGCGGCGCCGAAGGGGATGATCATGAATTCCTGAAAGTCCAGATTGTTGGCGGCATGCGCACCGCCGTTGACGATGTTCATCATGGGAATGGGCAGCGTGTGGGCCATGATGCCGCCCAGGTAGCGGTAGAGCGGCAGGCCGTAAGCCTCGGCCGCTGCCCGCGCGGCCGCCATGGAGACACCGAGGATGGCGTTGGCGCCGAGCTTGGACTTGGCGGGCGTGCCGTCGAGCTCGATCATGCGCCGGTCCAGGGCCGACTGGTCGGCGGCGTCCATCCCGAGCACCTCCGGCGCGATGCGGGTCATCACGTTGGCCACCGCCGTGGTCACCCCTTTGCCGCCGTAACGCTTGGCGCGCTTGTCGCGCAGCTCCAGCGCCTCGCGGGTCCCGGTCGAAGCCCCTGAAGGGACCGCCGCGCGCCCCATGGCGCCGCAGGCGAGATCCACGTCCACTTCGATGGTGGGATTCCCGCGGGAGTCCAGGATCTCTCGGGCCTTGATTGCGACGATATCGGTCATCGGTTCCTCCCGGCGCCCGCGGCGGCAGGCAGCGGGCTGTCTAAGGGTTTTCAACGGTTGACAAATCAGCGTTAAATGGTACTCTCAAGCCACTGGCAAGTCAAGCCGGGATGATCTCGTTCTCCAGCGCCGCGCAGGGTCGCCATGACAGCCGCACCGATCGATCTTTACAGCGAATCCCACCTCTTCGTCGCCGCCATAAGGGTCCACGAACACCTGCATGGTGTTCCGCCGACGCTGGATGAGATCAGCCGGATGCTGAACTTCTCCGGGGAGAAGGCGGGGTTCGTCTCCCGCCGCCTGGCCGAGCTCGGCGTCGTCGAGGCGGTGGTCCAGGGATCGTTCGGGGCGCGCTTCTTCATTCGCGACCATCGCAAACTGGAGGAGATCCCGCGCGGGGAGACCGGCCCCCGGCTGGAGGAGGAGGTCAAGAAGTTCCAGGACCTCCAGAAGGCGATCACCCGCCGGGTCGAATCGATCCAGGCCGAACAGGCGGGAAAAAAGAAAAACCTCTTTGCCGAAATGGAGAAAAAACTCAAGGAGGAGATCGAGAAAAAGACCAAGGCTCAGCCGTGAGTCTCTTGCCCCATCGTTACAACCTTTTGTAATTTTAAGTTATTCCACTTGACAGATCCCCGATAGTGTCGTTTAATTTACTATCATGGCGACTGTGTTGACACCCGGCGACAGCGTGCACTACCGCAAGAAGATCCGCAAAGACATGCAGGCGGTGTCGCTGAATGCCGACATGATTCGCCTGCTCATGGTGATCGAGGAGGGCAAAAGCCTCTATCAGATCTCCGCCGAAGCGGAAATGGACGCCCCCACCTTCAAGCAGACCCTCGCCGCTCTTCTGGCCCAGGGGCTGATCGAACCGGTCCAGCGCGACGCCCAGCCCCTCGACCGCTCCTTTCTCAACGCCCTGCGTTCGAACCTGACCCGGGTCGTCGGACCCATGGCCGAGATCCTGATGGAAGAGGTCCTGGCCGAAATGGGCCTGGATGCCGCCCGGTTCCCCCTGGAGCAGGCCGCCGACATCATCAACCGCGTCGCCCTCGAAATCCCGGACGAAGGCAGCCGCATTCAATTCAAGAAATCGATGATCCCGATTCTAAACAAGGTCAAAACCTGACACAGGAGCCTGCCCCATGATAACGGTCGCCTGCGATTCCTGCGGAAAGCGCTACCGGATCGATGAGACCCGGATGAAGGCCGATACGGCCAAGGTCCGATGCAAGGCCTGCGGCCGGCTGATCCGTGTGACGAAACCGACCGCGGCCGAAGCGGTTCCGCCCGCTCTCGACCTCGACGCGAGCTCGCTGGGGATGACCCAGACGGCCGCGGAGGAGACGTCCGCAGCGGCGCCGGAGCCCCCCCCCGAGATCTCCCCGCCCGCAGCAGAGCCTCCGGCGGAGGAGGCGCCCCCGGAGAGCCCCGCCTGGGAGCCTCCGGTTGCCGCCCGCAAGGTGGGTTTCAGCCTGTTCAGCAAGACCCTCATCGTCATGCTCCTGGTCGGTCTGGTCCCTTTCGGCCTTTTCTGGTTTCTGACCTTCAAGGAGATGAACGACCACATCCGCAACGATTCCGAAGCCCTGATGGCCCAGACGGCCAAAGGCATGGTGGAGGAGATCGACGCCTGGGTGAACCACAACGCCGCGCTCCTGCGCATGGCGGCCACTTTGCCCGAAATCGTCTCCATGAACCGTGAACGGCAGGAGCCGGCATTGAAGGCCATCCACCAGGCCTACCCGTTCATGTACCTGGTTTTTACAGTCGACCCGAAGGGGATGAACGTGGCCCGCAACGACGGCCGCGAGCTCGTGAGCTACGCCGACCGCCAGTACTACAAGGACGTCATGGCCGGCCGCGGACTCGCCTGGCAGTCGGTCGTGGGGCGAACCTCCAAAGTTCCCGCCCTGGTCATGGCCGTGCCGATCCGCGACGGCCAGCGCGTGGTCGGGGTCATGGCGGCCGCCATGACGGTGGAGGAGATTTCCAAGAAGATCGCCACCTGGCGAAGGGGGTCGACGGGCTTTGCCTTTCTCATCGATGAGCAGGGATACGTGGTGGCCCACCCGCAAAAACAGTTCTCCGAAAAACGTGAAAATCTGAACGCCTCGCCCCTGATCTCCCCGCACCCTTCCTCGGTGAGAACGGTCGCCCGGCCATCGGTCATGCCCGCACCAGCACCGCGAACGGCTGGGTGCTGGCCCTGCAGCAGGAAGAGGCCGAAATCTTTGAAACCATGGAGGTGATCCAGCGTTTCGCGCTCGCGCTTCTCGGCGCCACGATCCTTCTGGTCATCGCCATCGCCTGGCTCTCAGCCCGCTCCCTGGTATCGCCCTTGATGCGGCTGACGGACGCCGCCGAGCGCATGAGCCTCGGGGATTTGAAAGTCAAGATCGATGTCGACACCCGCGATGAGATCGGCCTGCTCGCCCAGGCCATCGGCCGCATGCAGACCAGCCTCCAGATCGCCATGCGGCGGCTGCGGAAGAAA
>JALOOS010000143.1 GCA_025454275.1 Desulfobacterales bacterium
GCGGGTGGCGATCGCCCGGGGGCTGTGCATGAAACCCAAGATCATGCTCTTCGACGAGCCCACCTCGGCCCTCGACCCCGAGATGATCAACGAGGTGCTGGAGGTGATGCGCGCCCTGGCGCGCGAGGGGATGACCATGATCGTCGTGACCCACGAGATGGGCTTTGCGCGCGAGGTCGCCCACCGCGTCGCCTTCATGGATTTCGGGGAGCTGATCGAAATCGCCCCGCCGGAGGAGTTCTTCGCCCGCCCGAGAAGCGAGCGCACCCGGCACTTCCTGAGCAAGATCCTGACCCATTGATCCGGAAGAGCCCGCCGATGGATGCGCCGGCCGACCCCCCTCAGGTTCTCTTCGAAAACGATGATCTCATCGCCCTCGACAAGCCCGAGGGACTTGCCGCGATCCCCGAGCGCAACCCGCAGAACAACTCCCTGCTGAAGCTCCTCTGCGAACGGCGGGGTCGCAAATTCTGGGTCGTCCACCGCCTAGACAAGCAGGTGAGCGGAGTTATCGTGTTCGCCAAAAATGCCGAGGCCCACCGCACCCTCAACCGGTTGTTCGAAGCGCGCCGGGTGCACAAAACCTACCTGGCCCTGGTGCATGGGGCAATCGAGGGGGAAGGGGGGGTGATCACGGCCCCGCTCCGGCGCTTCGGATCGGGCCGCATGGGGGAGGACGCGGCCGGCGGAAAGGCCTGCCGCACCGATTATACCGTGACCGCGCGGCTTCCCGCTTACACCCTGGTGCGAGTCGAGCCGCTCACCGGCCGCAAGCACCAGATCCGCGCCCACTTGTGCGGCGTCGGCCACCCCATCGTGGGCGACCCTCTTTACGGCGATAAAACCGTGCAGAAGCGCTTTCCGCGCTTGATGCTGCATGCGGTGAGGCTGGAGTTGCGCTTGCCCTCCGGGGAGGCGGTGTGCATCGCATCGAGGCTGCCGCCGACCTACCTCGCCGCACTGCAGGCATTGGGAATGTCTCTGGACCCGTCGGCCTCGCCGGACCCGTCGGCGGCCGGGTGAATGCGGGGGAGCCGCGCCACCACGCTTCGCCTGTTGAGTCCTCCCGCCCGCCGGGCAGGCAACCCCGTCATCACCCCTGATAAAGCCCGCCCACGATATCGCTCACCCCGGACTCTATGCCGGCTTTACAAAACAAACCGCTCATGGGATTATCAAGGCCTCGCGGCCGACCGCGAACCCTCTCCGCCCCATCGAATCGTGCGAAAGGAAGCCAAGAAGATGTCCGACGTCTACGCCCGTCTGAGAGAGCACCTGGACAGCCTGCCGGCGGGATTTCCGGCAACGGAAAGCGGGGTCGAGCTGCGCATTCTGAAGCGCCTCTTCACGCCGGAGGAGGCGGGGCTGGCCCTGCACGTGGGCTTGCGGCTGGAGCCGGCCGCGGCCATCGCCGCCCGCGCCGGGACCCCGGAGGCGGAGGCCGGGGAGCGGCTTAGGCAGATGTCCCGCAAGGGGCTGATCTTCTCGATCGAGGCGCCCGACCGGCCCCATGTCTACATGGCCGCCCAGTTCGTGATCGGGATCTGGGAATACCACGTGAACGACCTCGACGCCGACTTCATCCGGGACATGGACGAGTACATCCCGGTCCTGTCGCGCTCGGCCTTCGGCCGGGTGCCGCAGCTGCGCACCATTCCGGTCGGCCGGAGCATCAGCGCCGGCGTGGAGTCCCTACCCTACGAGCAGGCCGAGGAGTTGGTCCGCCGGCAGACCAAATTCCTCGTGGCCCCCTGCATCTGCCGCCGGGAGCACCAGATCAAGGGGCAGGGCTGCGATGGAAGCCTGCCTGATCTTCGGCTGGGGCGCCGAGTATTACGCCCGCAACGGCCTGGGGCGCTATATCACGCTGGAGGAGACGCTCGCTATTCTGAAAACAGCCGAGGAGCAGGGGCTGGTCCTCCAGCCGAGCAATGCCCGGGAGATCGTCAACATCTGCCTCTGCTGCGGGGACTGCTGCCAGGTGCTGAAGCATCTGAAGCGCCTGCCCGCTCCGGCGGCCGCGGTCGCCTCGCCCTTTACGGCGGTCCTCGACCCGGATCTCTGCACGGGGTGCGAAACCTGCATCGAGCGCTGCCAGATGGAGGCGTTCCGCATGGCGGATGGCGTTGCGGTCCTCGATCCCGAGCGCTGCATCGGCTGCGGGCTGTGCGTCACCACCTGCCCGAGCGGAGCCCTCAGCCTGGCGCGCAAGCCGCCGGAGAAGCTGCCGCCGGTGCCCAAGGACATGCGCGAGGCCTTCGTCCTAAGAGCCAAGACGCGGATGATGCCGCCCAGGTGAGGGGTCGGGGGGTTCTGGATACGCGATACGGGATGACAGCGTCGGGGTCGGTATCGGAATCGGTATCGATATCAAGGCGTTTCAGGGTCTCGTACCAACGGCGCCCGGAAATGAAAAAACGGATCGATTCCGACCCCGACACCGTTGGGCATCATACGTCTTATGCGGTGCCGGTATACGGTTCTCACGAGGCGGGATAGTTCATCATCGCGGGGATGACCCCGCGCACCCCGCCCCTCGGGGCGGGGGTGTCGCCCTCCCGGCGCGGAATCAAGTGGATGTGGGTTTGAGGATCAGGATCAGCGCATCGGCCTCCCGCCGCTCTTTTTCCGTCATCCCGAACCAGTCGGCCACGTGCCGCCTGGGAATGATCAGGTGATGGCCTTCCGTTACGGGGTGCCTGTCGGCGATGGCGACGACCGAATCGAGTTCGGCCGCGACCCGATCCTTCAGGTTTTCTTGGCAGAACCGGCAGGGCGGGGGATCGGGCAGCATGGGGGCTCCTGATGGTTGGGGTGCTCCGGCGAAGGCCGGGTTTTAAAGCGGCTCGGCTCAGGCCGCGGCGATCAGGGGGTAACTTTATACAGCCCCTTGGGATCCGCGCCGATCAGCCCGGCCTGATAGGAGCGCTCATCCACGAGAGAGAGCCGCGACTCCACGGCGGCGTCCACCAGGACCACCCGCCGGATCTCATCGGTTCGCCGCGCGATCGCCTCCATGGCCTCGTCGCGGACCATCCAATCCGACCGGTCGAAGCGCTTCAAATCGAGGGGGCCTGCATAGCCGCGCAGGGTCTTCTCGCGCGCGGTGTTGTAGTACTGCTCGAAGTAGGACATGGCGAGCTCGCGCAGGCCGCGATAGACCGGCTCCCGAAAGCGCAGCCCCGCGAAGTTGGACTGGGCCACCGCCCCCCAGCGCCCCTCGATCTTGAAAAGGGCCAGAAGATGCTCGTCGTCCCGGCCGTTTGAGAGCAGGTCCAGAATCAACGGGGGGAAGCCGATCCGCCGCAGGGCCGCAGCCGCGAAGACCGCCCCGTCGAAGCAGTGGGCCGTGCGGTCGCGCACCACCCGGAGCGGGCAGCGGTAGAACTCATCGGTGCTGTAAGGGATAGAATCGAGGAAGCCCTGGATGCGGACCGGGCTGTCGAGCCCGTCGATCACCCTGCGCTCGGCCCCGCTCAGCGAGGCTTCAAACGATTGCCCGCCACCCATGAATGCCCCCCTCGCCGCACCCGTGCCCTCAATCCACGATGAAGAGGGTTGCGCCCGTTCGGGTCGAGGAGCGGTGGGGCTCGGCCCCGTCCGCCACCTGGTAGCTCATCCCGGGCTTCAAGACAAATTTGCGGCCATCCTCGAGCTCGGTCTCGAGCTCTCCCTCCAGCACCAGTAGAATGTGGCCCTTCGAGCACCAGTGGTCCGCGAGATACCCGGGCGAGTACTCCACCATCCGCACCCGGAGCTCGCCGAACTGCCGCGTGCGCCAGGTGGCGACCCCGGATGTCCCGGTGTGCTCGCTCTTCGGGATCGACGACCAATCGGTGGTGCCGAAGGGGATGTCCTGCATCCGCATGGTTCAGACCTCCCACCGCTTCCGCGGCAGTTTAGATTTTCATCTGGGTGCGGTTTCCAGCCGCAGTTTTTGAAGCCATAGCAACCACTGATCGCGGCTGGAAGCCGCTCCCACAAAGAGAAAAAAAGGACCATCGGGGCGGGACTCCCTTTAGGCGCCCCTTGGCGGCAGGTTGAAGCAGGCGGCGCACAGCCGCCGGTCGTCGCGCACCCGCAAGCGGGTTTCCATTACGGCTTCGCCGCAGCCGTCGCAGGGGAGGCTCGACAGGATCCTGGCCCGCGCCGGCGGATCGCCCTGGACCGGTTTGACGTCGAATAGCTCCTCGATGTCCTTCTGCATCAGCTCGTCCGTGATTTTCCGCCGGATGGCCTGCCAGCGGCCTTCTTCCTCCTCCGAAAGGCCTTCCGCATTCATTTTGCGGTGCAGCTCAGCCAGGGTCTTCACCTCGTCGCCCAGGATGGCGGGCCGCGCGACCACCCGCAGCGATTTTCCATCCGAGCGCCGGTAAAAGGAAAAGGCGTTCTTGCCGTAATCCAGATGGATCAGATTGCCCTTGCCGAACGTGCAGCCGGTTAAATACTGGACCGCGTCCACCCCGCACATGTCCGTCTCGACCACGGCGACGATCTCCTCGTCCCCGTCGCGGCCCACCTCCCGGAGCGCGACTTCGGCAGCCCGGATTCCCACCGCCAGCCCGGGGCACATGTGGCCGTGAAACCGGATGGTCGCCTCGATCAGCTCGTTTGCGACACGGCAGCCCATGCCTAATTCCTTTCCGATCCGTTTTGCTCCAGCGGGATGATCCAGGGAAAGCCCCGGTGGAGGTGGATTTCGACCGGAACGCCGTACACCGCGGCCACCATTTCGGAGGTCACCTCGCGGGAGCGGCCGGCCGCATAGACGGCGCCTTCCTTCAAAAAAATGAATTTATCCGCCCAGCGCAGCGCCTTGTTCAAATCGTGCATGGTCATGGCGGCCGCGACCTCGTGCTGATCGACGACCTGCCGGATGATTTTCAGGATATCGATCTGGTTGCGCAGATCGAGGCTGCTGGTGGGCTCATCCAGAAGCAGCAGCCGCGGCTCCTGCACGAGGGCGCGGGCGATCGCCACCTTCTGCAGCTCCCCTCCGCTCAAACGGTCGATGGAGCGCATGGTCAACGGCCCCAGGCTCAGGCGCTCGATGGCCGCACCGGTCAAGCGCAGGTCCTGGTCGGAGACCCGCCAGCCCAGGTGCGGACGGCGCCCCAGCAGAACGGCATCGAACACCGTCAGGCGCGCCGCCTCGGTCCGCTGGGCAACATAGCCCACCCGTCGGGCGATGTCCATGGCGTCCATGCGCAACACGTCGCACCCGTCCACGAGAACGCTGCCGGCTGCGGGCTTCAGGTTGGCGTTGATGCACTTGAGAAGGGTGGTTTTCCCGACCCCGTTCGGCCCCAGGATCGCGAGGAGCTCGCCCGCCTTCAGCGCGAAGCGGACATCCCGCAGTATCCGGCGGCTGTCGTAGCGGAACTCGACGCCGATCACATCGAGAATCACCGCCGGTACCCCCTGAGTATAAGATAGATGAAAACCGGGGCCCCGGTGAAGGCGGTCAGCACCGAAACCGGAAGCACGTGCGGCGCCAGCACGATCCGTGCAATGGTGTCGGATGCGAGCAGCAGGGCCGAACCCGTCAAGAGCGTCGCCGGCAGCAGGAAGCGGTGGTCGCCGCCGATCAGCCGGCGCACGATGTGCGGGCAGACCAGCCCCACGAAACCGATGACGCCCAAAAAGGCCACCGTGACCGCGGTGAGAAGAGAGGAGACGAGCATCGCCTGCATGCGCACGCGCTCCACGCGCACCCCGAGGCCCTTCGCGGTCTCGTCCCCGGCGTCGATCGCGTTGTAGTCCCAGCGTTTCGAAAAGAAGAAGATCGCCGAAGCCAGGGTGACAAGGGCCAGGATGGCGATTTCGGTCCAGGAGGCCCGGGCGGCATCGCCGAAGGTCCAGAAGACCATCGCCGCCAACTGGACATCGTCGGCGAAAAACTGCAGAAACATGATCCCGGCCGAAAAAAGAGCGCTCAGGGCGACGCCGGTCAGAACCATGATTTCAGGGGTCGCCCCGCGGATGCGGGAGATCCCGACAATGACCCAGGCGGTAATCATGCAGAAGATGAACGCCGAGGCCGTGGTGAGATAGGGGTTGGAGAGGGTGACGGCCCCCACTATGGTGCTGCTCATCCGGCCGCTGCCGAGCAGCATGACGGCGAGGGCGGCGCCGAAGGCGGCAGCGTGTGAAATCCCCAGGGTAAAGGGGGAACCCAGCGGGTTGCGCAGCACCGACTGCATCACGGCCCCGGCCGCCGCCAGCGCAGCCCCCCCGATGACGGCCGCCAGGGCCTGCGGCAGCCGGATCCGCCAGATGATGGCATCGGTCTGGGGCGATAGGCTCGCGCCGAGAAGGGTCCGGCCCACATCGGCCAGCCGCAGGGTGGCGGCGCCGACCGCAACACCGACCACGATCAACACTGCCACGAGGAGGCCTAAAAAAACGATGAAAAGGCTTTTGCGGCCGATGTAGCGCCGGTACTCCGGGGAAACCTGTCCGGATTGCAGATGCATGGCCGGCCGCTTCAGTTTACCGGGATTCTGCGGTAGACGAGGCCCTGGAACTCCTGGTTCATGGCCTGGAAGACCGGCTTGCCCACCAGAAAGGAGTAGATCTCATCGGCCTTTTGAACCGGGTCCACGTCGGCGAAGCGCCCGGGATATAGCAGCTTCCCGATGAAATAACCGTTCGCCAGGATGGAGCCGAAATTCTGCGTGTACCAGCTATAGGGCAATAAACCGTACACCTCGCCCCTCTTCACGGCGCTCAGCGTCCGGTAGGCCGGGTCGTTCTTCAGCTCGTGAAGTCCCCCGGCGTTATCCCCCATTTGGAGAGTGGATAGATCGAGAAAAAGGATGTCCGGGTCGGCGGCGACGATTTTCTCCTTGGCGATGCTTACCGCTCCGGGCGGCGTTGCGGTCGAGGAGGGGTCCCGGGCCGCGTTGCGGGCATTGACGAAGCCGAAGGGCGGGTAGCCCGGCTCGGTGGACTGGAACCCGTGCGGGCCCCTCAAGGCCACCCCGCCCACGAAGCAACTCTTGCGTTTGTCGGCCGGCAGGTCCCGGGTCCGCTGCGAGAGGTCCGCGATCGTTCGTTCGAAATAGGCGATGACCTCCTCGGCCCGTTCCGCCTTTTTTAGAACCGCCCCCATGATCCGGAGCGAATCGTAGAGCTTCGGCCGCTGCTGTTCGAGGTCTCCGTAATCCAGGACGATGACCGGGATTGCTGTTTTCTGCTGGAGCTTTTCGGGGTCGTGGCCCATTGTGGGATAGGTTTTGAATATCACCTGGGGTGCAGGGTCGAGGCTCAGGATGAGCTCGGGGTTGTCGAACCCCCTGAACTCGCCGAACATCGGCAGCGTCTTGAACCCCGGGTTCGCCAGGGAGTAGGGCCGGGCATCGAACTGGGGGCGCTTTTTTTCGATGTCGTCCACGGCGACAACTCGATCCTGGGCTTGAAGATACACCAGGAGCCGCAGACACCCGGGGCCGGAGCAGATCACCCGCTCGGCGGGGACCGGCACATCGAGCCGGCGGCCGGCCGAATCGGTGATCTCAGCCGACCACCCCCCTCCTGCGGCTGCGAGCAACATCATTCCCGCCAACATCAGGCCGGATCGCTTCATTCCCTTTTCCTCCCGCTTTAAGATCAAAAATAAAAAGGCTGCTGACGCCGCCCCATTCCGAGGTGCGGATTCAGCAGCCTTCGTGGCTGCGTACAATTATAGTGGGCCGCTTCACGTCACGGGCCGTCACCTCCGCGGCGCCCCGGTTGAAGGCCGGCAGGCGCCGAAACGATTGACATCCTGCGCACAATGCCGAAAAATAGAAACAGTTCGCAGCGGAGGCGGGGATGAAACCCATCAAATTGGCACGGATGGAGTGCGCGAGGGTGTGCGAGGAGATCGGTGATTTCGTGATCAGCCAGGTGCGCTCGGCCGGCGCCACCGGATGTGTGGTCGGGCTCTCGGGCGGGGTGGATTCGAGCACCACGGCGGCCCTGATCCAACGCGCCTTCGATCGCCACCGGACGGCCCGCTATGAGCTGGTCGGCTACATCCTGCCTTCGAACCTGAACAAGGAGGATGATTTCCGCGACGCCCGGTCGGTGGCGGCGGCATTGGGCATCCGGTATGAAATACACGATATTGAGGCTCCGGTGGAGGCGTTTCGCGTCACCAATCCCGAGGCCTTCGAGGATATCTTCCACAAAGGCAACCTGATCTCGCGGGTGCGCGCAAACGTGCTGTCGACCAAGGCCGCCACCGAGGGGAAGCTCCTTGCCGGCACCGGCAACAAGGACGAGGATTTCGGGATCGGCTACTACACCCTCTTCGGG
>JALOOS010000144.1 GCA_025454275.1 Desulfobacterales bacterium
TACATATCGAGCCTTCGGCTCAAGGCGAACCAGAGCCAGAGCATCGCCGTGGAGGTCAAGCCGGGGCCGGGGGCGGCCGCCGGCGAGTTCCCGATCACGGTCCGCATCGCGGCGGGCGATGCCAAGGGCGAGGCCGCCCTGACGGTCATGCTGACCGGCACCTACGAGCTCGAGGTGGGCACCCCGTCGGGGCTGCTCTCGCTGGAGGCGCAGCAGGGACAACCCGCCAACGTCTCCTTCTACGTCAAGAACTCCGGGACGGCCCCGAACGCCAACATCCGCTTCATGAGCTTCAAGCCGGAAAACTGGAAGGTCGAGTTCAAGCCGGAGCGGATCGACCTGGTCGAACCCGGCGCCCTCAAGCAGGTCGAAATGATCGTCACCCCGGCCGAGGAGGCCCTCATCGGGGACTACTCCGTGGCGGTCCGGGTCGAGGGGGAGAAGGTCAGCAAAACCCTCGAGTTCCGGGTCAGCGTCAAGGCCTCTTCGGCCTGGGGCTGGATCGGGATCGGCCTCATCGTCGCCGTCATCGCCGGTCTGCTCGGGCTGTTTCGCGCCTTTGGAAGGCGTTGACCATGGGCGCCGTTCCCGTCATCGAAACCGAGGAGCTGACCAAGGTCTACGGGGATCAGACCGCGGTGGACCGCCTGAGCCTGACGGTCGCGGCCGGTGAGATCTTCGGCTTCCTGGGGCCCAACGGGGCGGGCAAGACCACGACCCTCCTCATGCTCCTGGGGCTGACGGAGCCGACCGGCGGCCGGGTCCGGGTGCTGGGGCTCGACCCCGCCCGCGACCCCATCCAGGTCAAGTCCCGGGTCGGCTACCTCCAGGAGAACATGGGCTTCTATTCGGACCTGAACGCCCGCCAGATGCTCGCCTTCGTGGCCGAGTTGAACGGGATCGCGGGGGGTCCGGCAGCGGCGCGCATCGATGCCGCGCTCGCGGCCGTGGGCCTCGCCGATGCGGCCGGGAAGAAAATAGCCGCCTTCTCGCGCGGCATGCGCCAGCGGCTGGGCATCGCCGAGCTCCTGATCAAGGAGGCCCGGGTGGCCTTCCTGGACGAGCCGACCCTGGGGCTCGACCCGGACGGCACGCTGCGGATCATGGAGCTGATCCAGGGGCTCGCGCGCGACCGGGGCATGACCATCGTCCTCTCGAGCCACCAGTTGAACCAGGTGGAGAAAATCTGCCACCGCGTGGGCATCATGATCAAGGGGCGCATGGTGGCCCAGGGGCCCATGGAGCAGCTGGCGCGCGAGAAATTCGGGCTGGGCTCGGAGCAGTTCACCCTGGAGGAGATCTACATGAAATACTTCCTGGAGGCCTGACCGTGGCCGCTCTCACCGCCATCTGGAAAAAGGAGCTGGCCGATCACTTCACGAGCTACCGCTTCGTGATCCTGTTCGCCCTGATCGCCATGGTCAGCCTGATCAGCGCCTACATGGTCGGGGTGCAGATCCGCGCGGCCCAGGACCAGCTCAAGCCGACCTTCATCTTTCTGATGCTCTTCACCGAACCGGGGGCGATGTTCTCGCTGGTTCAATTCGTGGCCTTCTTCGGCCCCCTGGTGGGGCTGATCCTGGGCTTCGATTCCATCAACCGCGAGCGCAACGAGGGGACGCTCAGCAAACTTTTGGCCCAACCGATCTACCGGGATGTGGTCATCAACGCCAAGTTCCTGGCCGGGCTGACGCTCATCGCGGTGATGATGGCCTCGATCCTGCTGGTCATCACCGGCCTGGGGCTTGCCCTGATCGGCATCGTGCCCGGCGCAGAGGAGATCGGCCGGATGCTGGTCTACCTCATCATCAGCGTGGTCTACATCGCCTTCTGGCTGGGGGTTGCGATCCTCTTTTCGATCCTCTTCCGCAGCACGGCCACATCGGCCCTGGCCGCGCTTGCGGTGTGGATCTTCTTCTCCTTCTTCGTGACGCTCGGGGTCGGCATCCTCGCCAACGCCCTGGCCGGGAGCCCCTCCCAGGATCCCCGGGCAGCGCAGCGCAAGGCCGAGATCCTGCGCGCGGCCTCCCTCGTCTCCCCCATGGAGCTCTACTCCGACGCCACCGCCGCCGTCATCGACCCGCTGCGCAAATCGGCCCGCTCGACCCTGATGATCGGCCCGATGGAGGCGATCTCCATGAGCCGCTTCTCAGGCCCCCTGCCCTTCGGACAGAGCCTGCTCATCGTCATGCCGTATATCATCGCCCTCATCGCGCTGACGGCGCTCTGTTTCGCCGTCTCCTACACCGTCTTCATGCGCCAGGAGATCCGCTCCCTCTAAATTCGAGAGGGCGGCCAAGGCCGCCCTCTCGAATTTAATTAAACTTTTCTGTCGGCCGCACTGCGGCCGACAGAAAAGTTTAGGTTAGTACATGTCGTCATCCATGGGCGGGGCCGCAGCGCCGCCTTTCTTCTTCTTCTCGGGCTTCTCGGTGATCATGGCCTCGGTGGAGAGCATCAGGGCGGCCACCGAGGCGGCGTTCTGGACGGCGAAGCGCACCACCTTGGTGGGGTCGATCACCCCGGCTTTCATCAGGTCTTCGTAGACCCCGGTCTCGGCATTGAACCCGTAGGAGTCCTTGCCGTCGAGCACCGCGTTCACCACCACCGAGCCCTCGAGGCCCGCGTTCGCGGCGATGTTGCGCAGGGGCTCCCTGAGCGCCCGCTTCAGGATCGAAATGCCGACCTTCTCCTCGCCGGCGACCTTGACGTTGTCCAGGGCCCCCAGGCAGCGCAGCAGGGCGACGCCGCCGCCGGGCACGATCCCTTCCTCCACCGCGGCGCGCGTGGCGTTCAGGGCGTCTTCCACCCGGGCCTTCTTCTCCTTCATCTCGGTCTCGGTGGCGGCCCCGATGTGCAGTACCGCGACCCCGCCGACCAGTTTCGCCAGCCGCTCCTGGAGCTTCTCGCGGTCGTAATCCGAGGTGGTCTCTTCGATCTGGGCGCGGATCTGGTTGATGCGCCCCTCGATGTCGGCTTTCTTGCCGGCCCCGTCGATCAGCGTGGTGTTGTCCTTGTCGATCCGCACGTGCTTGCAGCGGCCGAGATCGTTCAGGGTCACGTTCTCGAGCTTCAGTCCCAGCTCCTCGGCGATCACCTGCCCGCCGGTGAGGATCGCGATGTCCTCGAGCATGGCCTTGCGGCGGTCGCCGAAGCCGGGCGCCTTCACCGCGGCCGCCTTCAGCGTGCCGCGCAGCTTGTTCACGATCAGGGTCGCCAGGGCCTCGCCCTCGATGTCCTCCGCGATGATCACAAGCGGCTTACCGCTCTGGGCCACGGACTCGAGAATCGGCACCATGTCCTTCATGGCGCTGATCTTCTTCTCGTGGATCAGGATGTAGGGCGACTCCAGGTTGGCTTCCATCTTTTCCGGATCGGTGACGAAGTAAGGGGAAACGTATCCGCGGTCGAACTGCATCCCCTCCACCACCTCGAGGGTGGTCTCCATGCTCTTGGCCTCTTCGACGGTGATGACCCCCTCTTTTCCGACCTTGTCCATGGCCTCGGAGATGAGTTTGCCGATCATCTCGTCGTTGTTGGCGGAGATGCTGCCCACCTGGACGATTTCGCTCTTGCCCTTGACCGGCTTGGACATCTTTTTGAGCTCGGACACCACGGCGGCCACTCCCTTTTCGATGCCCCGTTTGAGCGCCATGGGGTTGGTGCCGGCCACGACCAGTTTCTGCCCTTCGCTGTAGATCGACTGGGCCAGCACCGTGGCGGTGGTGGTGCCGTCCCCGGCGGTGTCGCTGGTCTTGCTGGCGACCTCCTTCACCATCTGCGCCCCCATGTTCTCGAACTTGTCCTCGAGCTGCATCTCCTTGGCCACGGTCACCCCGTCCTTGGTGACGTTGGGCGAGCCGAAGGACTTGTCCAAAACGACGTTCCGCCCCTTGGGGCCGAGGGTGACCTTGACGGCATCCGCCAGGACGTTCACCCCCTTCAGAAGTTTCTCCCTGGCCTGAGCTCCATAGCAAATCATTTTGGCTGGCATGGTTCGTCCTCCCTAAAGTTATTCCAGAATTCCGAGAATATCGTCTTCGCGCATGAAGATGTGCTCGACCCCGTCCATTTTGATCTCCGTGCCCGCATACTTGGAGAAGAGGATCCGGTCGCCCTTTTTCACCTCCATGGCGATGCGCTTGCCGTCCTCGCCCACCTTGCCGGGACCGACCGCCACCACCTTGCCCTCCTGCGGCTTCTCCTTGGCGGTGTCGGGGATGATGATCCCCCCGGCGGTCTTCTTCTCTTCCTCGACCCTGACTACCAAAATCCTGTCGTTCATCGGCCTGATTTTCATAACCCCTGACCTCCTTCGTGATATGGGATGAATTTAGCCACCGATCGCCCGCGGTCCGCGGTTTCAGATGCAGCACGGCCCTCCGGGCGGTCGCGGCGGAAAGGTTCTGGATCGGCACTTTCTATGTGTTCAAGGGTGCTGGCGGTCCGGTACAGCGCTGATCGATACATGGCGTGGACAAACGGGTCGTCTAAGATCAATTATATTCTCTTGAAATCAACATGTTATCGGCTTATCATCGTTTTGACGGAGCAACATTAATCACGCCGAAGGCGTTGTCAATAGCGGACGGCCGAACTAGGATGATTCCGTATTCGGTTCGAGATCGCGGCCCAAAAGCCGGTCGATCCGCTCCTGGAGACCGGGCGGATCCGCCCCCGCAGCGCCTTCGCGGAAGATGGCGGCGGCGCCTTCGGCAAGGAGCGCAAGGCGGCGGTGCCCCTCGGCCGCCGCCGCCGCAAGATCCCCCCAGCCGTGCGGTTCCCCCACCCGGTCGAAGGCCGCGAAGAGACCCGGCAGATAGGCCTTGGCGAGGCCATCGGACAATGCGATGAAAAGTGCCAGCCCGGCCAGGTCCCGACGGCGGCAGAGAGACGCCAGGGTTCCGCCGGGCGCGGTGTCGGCGATCAGGTCCTTCACGCGCCGCAGGAGGATCTCGGCCCGGCTGCCGGAAAAGGCCGCCACCATCTGCTGCCAGAGGGCCCGGTCGAAACCTCCCCCCCGCATCTCGCCCAGCTCGTGACGGATGAAGAGCCTCTCCTGGACCCGGATCAGGCGCGCGAACTCCTGCCGGATGGCGGCCGGCCGGTGGTCGCGGATGCCGCAGGCATCGAGCGCCACGGCGAGCGCCCGGCGTGCCGAGGGGGCGGCATAGAGGATCGTATCCCATAGAGCCATCCGCGCCGCCTCCCGGCGAATGATGATGGTTTGCCCCTGGGA
>JALOOS010000145.1 GCA_025454275.1 Desulfobacterales bacterium
TCATCCTGGTCTTCGCCTTCGGCACCGTGGGGGTGCTCTTCGCCATCGCCCATGTCGGCGACCGCCGCGCCGCGCAGGGGCGCAGCCTGATCAGCAACCCCACCATCTACGCCCTGTCGCTCGCCGTCTACTGCACGGCCTGGACCTTCTACGGCAGCGTGGGGCGCGCGGCGGCCAACGGGCTGGGGTTTCTTCCGACCTACATCGGCCCCACCCTGCTCTGCACCCTCGGCTGGAGCGTCCTGCGCAAGATCATCCGCATCAGCAAAGTCCACCGGATCACCTCCATCGCCGATTTCATCGCCTCCCGCTACGGGAAAAGCGCCGGGCTGGCCGCCCTCGTCACGATCATCGCCGTCGCGGGGGTGACCCCCTACATCGCGCTCCAGCTCAAAGCGATTTCCACGAGCTTCAGCATCATCAACCAGTACCCCCTGATCGTCATGCCGCGCTATTTCGCGGACATCCCCGTGATGCACGACACCGCCTTCTATGTGGCGCTGCTGCTGGCGCTTTTTGCGATCCTCTTCGGCACCCGCCACCTGGATGCGACCGAGCGGCACGAGGGGCTGGTGGCCGCCGTCGCCTTCGAATCGATCGTCAAGCTGGTGGCCTTCATCTCCGTCGGCCTGGCGGTGACCTACGGCATGTTCAACGGGATCGGGGACATCTTCGCTCGCGCGGCGGCGCTGCCCCGGCTGCAGGAGCTGCTCGCCTCCGGCATTCAGACCGGACACCCCCTCGACTGGACGCTGGAGATCGCCCTATCGATGCTCGTCCTGGTCTGCCTGCCGCGGCAGTTTCAGGTGATGGTGGTCGAAAACGTCAACGAAGAGCACCTGCGCAAAGCGATGTGGCTCTTCCCCCTCTACCTGCTGGCCATCAACCTCTTCGTCCTGCCCATCGCCTTTGCGGGCGGCCTGTATTTCACCAGCGGGGTCGATGCCGACACCTTCGTGCTGACCCTGCCCATGGCGATGCGCAACGAGGCCCTGGCCCTGCTGGTCTTCATCGGGGGGATGTCGGCGGCGACCGGCATGGTGATCATGGAGACGGTCGCCCTCTCGACCATGATCTGCAACGACCTGGTCATGCCCGTTGTCCTGCGGCTGCCCTGGGCGCAGAGCACGCACCGCCGGGACTTGAGCGGGATCGTGCTCAACGTGCGCCGCGCGGCCATCGTGCTGATCGTGCTCTCAGCCTACGCCTATTTTCGGTTCGTGGGCGAAACCTACGCCCTGGTCTCCATCGGACTGATCTCTTTTGTCGCGGTCGCCCAGTTCGCCCCGCCCATCATCGGGGGGATTTTCTGGAAGCAGGGCGCCCGCCAGGGGGCTTTCGGCGGCCTGGCGGCCGGTTTCGCGGTCTGGGCCTACACCCTCATCCTGCCCTCCCTCGCGGAGAGCGGCCTTCTGGACGCCGGTATGATCACCCGCGGCCCCTGGGAGATCGCAGCGCTTCGACCCTCGCAGCTCTTCGGCCTTCACGGGTTCGACCCGGTGGCGCACGCGGTGTTCTGGAGCCTGCTGGCCAACGCCTCGGTATATGTCATCGTTTCGCTGTTCAGCCGCAAGACGGCCCTGGAGCACTCGCAGGCGTCGCTCTTCGTGGACGTCTTCACCTACCCCGGAAAACCCGAAGACTCACCCGTCTGGCGCGGCACCGCCCGGGTGGGGGATCTGCGCGCGCTCCTGGAGCGCTTTCTCGGCGCCCAGCGGACCGAAGAGGCACTGGCGGCCTTTGCGCGCGAACGCAACGTCCGCTGGGGGCCGCTGTCGGCCGCGGACCCCGCCCTCGTCACCTATGCCGAGACCCTCCTTGCCGGGGCCATCGGCTCCGCCTCGGCGCGGGTGATGGTGGCCTCCGTCGTCACCGAAGAGCCGCTCGGCATCGGGGAGGTGATGGACATCCTGGATGAGACCCGCGAGGTGATCGCCTACAGCCGGCAACTGGAAAAGGCCTCGGCCGAGCTCAAGCGCGCCAACCTGCGCCTGCAGGACCTGGACCGTCTCAAGGACGAGTTCATCGCCACCGTCACCCACGAGTTGCGCACCCCCTTGACGGCGGTGCGCTCCATCGCCGAGATCCTGCACACCACCCCGGGACTGCCCGAGGCGCAGCACCGCAACCTGACCGGCATCATCATCAAGGAGAGCGAACGCCTGACGCGGCTGATCAACCAGGTGCTCGACCTGCAGCGGATGGAGACCGGCAAGGGGTCCTGGCAGGTGCTGCCGGTCGACATCGGCGAGGTCTGCCGCGACGCGCTGGCTTCCGTGCGCCCCATGATCGGCGAGCGCCGGGTCCAGGTGGATCTCCACGCTCCGGACCGCCTGCCGCCGGTAGCCGGAGACCGCGACCGCCTGCTCCAGGTGATCCTCAATCTGCTCTCCAATGCCCTCAAGTTCTGCGCGGCGGAGGAGGGGCGCGTCGCCATCCGCGTCTCGCTCCACACCGACCACCTGCGGGTCGCGGTGCAGGACAACGGCCCGGGGATCCGGCCCGAGGACCTGGAGATCATTTTCGAGAAGTTTCGGCAGGCGCACAATCATCCCCGCGGGCGGCCGTCCGGAAGCGGGCTGGGGCTTGCCATCACCCGGCGCATCATCGAATTCCACGGGGGCCGGATCTGGGCCGAGAGCGGGCCGGGGCAGGGAGCGACCTTCATTTTTACGCTTCCGCTCGCCTCGGCGCCCCTCCGACCCTGAGCGGCGCCTTGCCCAATCCGTCGGCTGCGGCGCTCAATATTTCAACCGCGCGTAGTAGCTATTTTGCGATGCGCGGCGGGCTTCCCCGAGGGTGGAGATCCCCATCGCCGCGAGCAGGGGCAGCAGTTTCAAAAATATTTCCGCGGCCGCCATCGCATCCCCCAATGCGGTATGGCGCCCCATGACCACGACCCCCAGCCGCTCGGCGATGGCCTCGAGATCGTGGCTGCTCTGGGCGGGATGCACCACTGTGGAGATCAGCATCGTGTCGAGCACCGGGTTGTCGAAGCGAATGCCGTCCGGCTCCCCCTGGATCTGCAGCAGGCGCATGTCGAACGCCGCATTGTGGGCGACCAGGATCGTCCCCTCGGCAAAGCGCTGGAACTGACCGAGCACCTGCCCGGCGCCCGGCTGGTCCGCCAGCATCTCCGGCTGGATCCCGTGGACCCGGATCGACTCGGCCCGCAGCCGGCCCTGGGGCCGTACCAGCTGGTCGAAGCATTCGGTCTCCAGGAGGCGGCCGTTTACGATGCGCACGGCGCCGAGAGCCACGATCTCATCCCCTTCGCGGGGGTTCAACCCGGTGGTCTCGGTGTCGAAAACAGTGAAGGCGAGCTCCGCCAGCGGCCGGTGATCCAGCTCCGGCGACTGGCCGGGCTGGCCGAAGAGATCGAAATCATAGTAGACCGGCCGGGCGGTGGCCAGAATGGTCTGGCGCCGCGGGATCATCACCGCCATGGGCTCAGCCGCCTCCAGCCGCAGCCGCAGGCAGGAGTCCCCGTCGCCTCCCGCGTGCGGCCAGATTTCCGCCTTGTGCTGATCGAGGATCTCTTTCAAGGTCCACTGCAACGGCTCGCCGGCAATCACCACCGGCTCTTTCTCCCAGCGGCGCAGCGTCTCCAGCCGCAGCGGCGGCCCCGACCAGGCCAGCGTCAGCTCCGCCGCACGATCCCGCACCGCGAGTCCGCAGCGGAAAGCCTCGACGCCGATCTCCGCCTCAACCCGCATCAGAATGAACTCCACCCCCACCGCCAAGGCGTAGGGATCCACACGGACCCATCCGCTCTCATCGACGCCGGCGGGCTCCAGCGCCAGGCCCGGGTGATCGCCCAGCCGCTTGCGCACCGCATCGATAAAATCCGCCGCGCGGATGCTCCGCCGAAAGGTCGGGGGGCGCACGGTGGCGGCGTAGGCCTGGGTCAGGCGGTCCGTCGCCTCCCCGGCATTGAGGGTTTCGCGCTGAATGAGGCGGTAGAGCTGATCCTGCTTGTCGGCGGAGAGGTGGGGATAGTCCAGGATGAGTTCGACCGCGGAGCGGATACCGGCCAGGGCGCTGCGCATGACCCGGGCGTAGGTGTGAAACATCTCCTCGGCGCGCTGAAAGGCTGCAGTGGGGCCCGACACGTCGCTCAGAATGAGGCCGAAGGCCGAGAGCTCGCGCCGCGGACTCAGAATCGGCACCATCGCCGCCTGCAGGATACGGTCATTGGCGCCGAGCATGGCGAAGGAGGAGACCACGTCGGCGCGGCCGCTGCGCAGGCGCTCGTCGACGTCATCCAGGGCGTGGGCCAGCAGGGGTTTCGCCACCAAGCCGAAGATGGAACGGCCCAGCCCGATCCACCCACCGCCCGGTGAAAGGACCGAGCGGCCCCGATCGGCGCCGGTATTTTCGAGCAACTCCCGGGCCCGCTCGTTGTAGAGGGTGATGCGGCCCTCCGGGCTGCAGATCACGATCCCTTCCGGCAATTCGGCCAGCACCGTCGAGAAGATGCTCTTTTCCTGCTCCAGTCGGAAGTTCGACTCGGCGATCCGCTCGGCCACCGAGCGGTTGAGCTCCTCGAAGCGCTCCGCCGCCTGGTTGATGACGGCTGAGAGCCGCATCACATCCGGGCTGCCTTCCAGAGCCAGGCGATGGGAGGGGTTGGAGCGGTAAATGAGAGCGGTCTCCTCGGTGATCCGATCCAGAGGCAGCACGTAGAGCCGGAACACCCAGTCCAGCGCAAACCCCAGCCCTGCCAGAAGGAGCACCCCGGCCCCGAACAGGTAGCTGGCATGCCGGCCCATCAGCCCCAGGACCAGCTCCTGTTCGGCCGGGGCCAGCGCGTGCCAGAGCATGAGCGCAAAACTCACCGCCACCCCGGCGAAAAAGAACGCCGTCACCAGTACGAAACCTAAAAAGGAGCGGTTGCGTCTCAGCCTCGGCATTCCAGCAGCTCGTTGACCTTGGCGAGCAGATCGGCATTGGCGAAGGGCTTGATGATGTAGGCGTCCGCACCCAGGTCCAGCCCCTTGGTCACGTGGGCCTCCCCCCCCAGGGCGGTGACCAGCACGATGCGCACGTGGCTCCATTCCGGGTTTTCACGCACCCGCTGGCAGACTTCGAACCCGTCCACCACCGGCAGCATGATGTCGAGCAGGATCAGGTCCGGGCGGTGGCGGGCCACGGCCTCCATCGCCTCCTCGCCGGAGAAGGCCACGATGGTCTCATACCCGTTTTGCTCCATCAGGAATTGCAGGGCCACGATGATGAGCTTCAGCCGGAACGCGGGCTGAGGCGCTCCGACCCGTGGTTCCGGCCGACAGCCGTCCTTCTGCGATCGTACGTGTTCCCGTTCACGAACCGTAAACGGTACCCTCTTCTCGGAACGGTCCCGCCGCCGAAAGCCGTTGGGTGCATCCCGATGCGTACCCGGCTCAGCCCTTGCGCGCCTGGGCGTAGCCCAGGGAGGTGAGCGCCCGGGAAATTTCATCCAGGATGACCGGGTCGTCGATCGTGGCCGGCATCTTCCACTCCTTGTTGTCGGCGATCTTCTGGATCGTGCCGCGCAGGATCTTCCCGGAGCGGGTCTTGGGCAGCCGCTTGACCACCGTGGCGGTCTTGAAGGAGGCCACCGGCCCGATGCGGTCGCGCACCATCCGGACCACCTCCTTGACGATCTCCTCCTCCCTGCGGGTGACGCCGGCCTTGAGCACCAGGAACCCGATGGGCACCTGGCCTTTTAACGCGTCCTCGACGCCGAGGACCGCACACTCGGCCACGTCCGGGTGGTCGGAGAGGACCTCCTCCATGGCCCCGGTCGAGAGCCGGTGCCCGGCCACGTTGATGATGTCGTCGGTGCGCGACATGACGTAGACGTAGCCCTCCGGGTCGATGAAGCCGGCGTCCGCGGTCTTGTAGTAGCCGGGGAACTCCTCCATGTAGGACTTCAAAAACCCCGCGTCGTTGTTCCACAACGTGGGCAGGGTGCCGGGGGGCAGCGGCAGCTTCGCCACCAGGGCCCCGACCTGCCCGGCCTCGGCGGGCCTCTTGTCCACGTTGAGCACGGCCAGGTTCCAGCCCGGGGCGGGCTTGGTGGGGGAGCCCTCCTTGACCGGGAAGTGGTGGAGCCCGCAGGGTGTCCGGGTCGAGCCGCTCGCCTGCGAGGAAGAGGGCCTTGAAGCCGGAGAGGTCATACTGCTTCATCTTCTCGGCGTTGGGGTCCTCGCGTTTGATCGCCCGGAAGGCCGTAGGGGCCGTGAAGAGGCACTTGACCTTGTGCTGGGAAATCACCCGCCAGAAGGCCCCGGCGTCCGGGGTGCCGACCGGCTTGCCCTCGTAGAGGATGCTGGTGCAGCCTTTGAAGAGCGGGGCGTAGACGATGTAGGAGTGGCCCACGACCCAGCCGACATCCGAGGCGGCCCAGTAGACGTCGCCGGCCTCCACGTTGTAGATGGCCTTCATGGTGTACTTCAAGGCGACCACGTGGCCGCCGTTGTCCCGCACCACCCCCTTTGGAATGCCGGTCGTGCCCGAAGTGTAGAGGATGTAGAGGGGGTCGGTGGCCTTGACCGGCACGCAATCGTGGGGCTGCGCCTTGGCCATGACCTCATTCCAATCCAGGTCGCGTCCGGGTTTCATCTCGGCCGCCTGCATCGGCCGCTGGACGATGATGCAGCGCTCCGGCTTGGCGTCGGCCATGTCGATGGCGCCGTCCAGAAGCGGCTTGTAGGGGATGACCCGGTTGATCTCGATCCCGCAGGAGGCCGACACCATCACCTTGGGCTTGGCGTCGTTGATGCGCACGGCGAGCTCCCGGGCGGCGAACCCGCCGAAGACCACCGAGTGCACCGCCCCCAGCCGGGCACAGGCCAGCATGGCGATCACCGCCTCGGGGATCATCGGCATGTAGATCACCACCCGGTCCCCTTTCCGCACCCCCTGGGCCGCCAGGGCCCCGGCGAAGCGGGCGGTCGCATC
>JALOOS010000146.1 GCA_025454275.1 Desulfobacterales bacterium
CGAGCAGCGCCCCCAGCACCGCCCCCCGATAGGCGTTGTCGCCGCCCAGGTGGGTGTTGGCGATGAGGGCCTCCTCGGGGCGGCGGTCATATTTCAGCGCCAGATACAGCACCGCGGGCACCGAATGCTCGACGTAGCACGCCGTGCTGAAACGCGGGCCGATGACCCGGTCGTCCGGCTCCTCCAGGAGTTTCTCGAACGGGTGGCCCGTGAGGGGACTTCTCTGCTCCCGGAGCGCCTGTCGGATCGCCTCTGCCAGGGGCCGGCCGGACAGTACCTCCAGCAGGAGATCGGCCAGGAGCCGGCCGGCGTCCGCCATCTTCGGGCCGGGGTGGGTCAGCGCCAGGTGCTCCAGGGCGGCCGCCCGGGCCGCCGGCGGCCGGTCGTGGTGGAACAGGACCACGGGGGCCATCATGGCGAGCCCGCCGATGTGCTTCTCTTCGGTTCCGCACCGGCGCGGCGAAACCCCGCGCGCATAGTTGGCGAAGAAGTTGCGGTGGCACTCTTCGATGTAGGTGTCCCGGTGGCTACCGGGGGTGGTCATGAAGGCGATGTAGCGCTGCAGGTAGTCGTCCGCATCATAGCCGTTTGCGGCGTTCAACGACTCGATCAAGAGGCGGCATAGGCTGAGGTTGAGGGTGTTCTCCCCTGCTTTCAAACACTGGTGGTAATGAACCCCCGGCACACCCCAGAACCGGGCTTTGTCGTGCAGGATCTCCCCGCGCGGGTTCAGCGCTTTGTAATGCGAGCGGAAAAGGATGCTGTCGGGGTGGGGGTGGCGCGGCGCCAGGTAGTCGGTCACCCGGCCGTAATCATCGAGGAGGGCCCGGCGGTTGTAGTACCAGTGCACCGGCATGGCGAGCGCATCGCCGATGAACAGGCCGTGCAGCGCACCTGAGATTTTATCTTCCGTTTCCGTGGAGGTCATCGCAGGAAGCTCCGGACGGATCTTTCCGCCGCCGGGGGATCGGAATCGCGCCCCCTGTCGGGGTCATTGTCGTTGCCCCCCGATTCGGCACCTCCGTCAAGTGACGGATAATGCACGATGCCGCCGGTGCCAATGGGTGATCCGCGGGTGGCCGGAAAATGGGCCGACCGACGCCGGGGAGCGGAGAGATCACCGAGGGCGGGTCGGGTGGCCGTCACCCGGGATTGTTGCGGGGATGGGCCGCCGCAGCCGCTTCTGCAGCGCATCCATGTAAAGGTAGATGACGGGGGTCACAAAAAGGGTCAGCATCTGGGAGAAGAGCAGCCCTCCCACCACCGCCAGGCCGAGCGGCTGGCGGGACTCGCCCCCGGCGCCCCAGCCGATTGCGATCGGCAGGGTGCCCATAAGGGCGGCGAAAGTCGTCATCATGATGGGGCGGAAGCGCACGATGCAGGCCTCGTAGATCGCCTCCACCGGCGGCTTTCGCTCCACGCGCTGGGCCTCGAGGGCGAAGTCGATCATGATGATCCCGTTCTTCTTCACAAGCCCCACCAGGAGGATGAGACCGACGAAGGAGTAGATATCGAGCTGTGCGCCGAAGATCAGAAGGGTCAACAGCGCCCCTACGCCGGCCAGCGGCAGGGCCGAGAGGATGGTGAGGGGGTGGATGAAGCTCTCGTAGAGGATGCCGAGCACGATGTAGATTACGAGGATCGCCACGATCAGGAGCAGCCCGAGGTTCTTCAGCGAGGCCTCGAAGACCTGGGCCGTCCCCTGCGGGCTGCCGGTGATCGTCGGCGGCAGCATGTCGGCGGCCAGCCGGTTCAGTTCGGCCACCGCATCCCCCAGCGCCACCCCCGGCCGCAGGTTGAAGGAGATGGTCACCGAGGGCAGCTGGCCGCTGTGGTTGATGGAGAGCGGCCCGTAGCCGGTGCGGGTGCTTACGAAGACACCCAGCGGAACGAGACCCCCCGCGGAGGAGCGCACGTAGAGCAGCCCGAGGGCCGCCGGGTTGAGCTGATACTCGGGCTTGAGCTCCAGGATGACCTGGTACTGGTTGGTGTCGGCGTAGATGGTCGAAATCTGGCGCGAGCCGTAGGCGCTGTAGAGCGCATCCTCGATCTGCTCGGCCGAGATGCCCAGCGCGGCGGCCTTGTCGCGGTCGATGTCGATGAAGACCTGGGGGTTTTTGAGCTGCAGGTCGGTGTTGACGTCGAGAAACCCGGGCAGGCCCTGGATCTTCTCCGCCAGGAGCGGGGCGACGCGGTAGAGCTCATCGACATCGGTCCCCTGCAGGGTGTACTGGTACTGGCTCTTCGTCACCCGGCCGCCGACCGATATGGCCGGGGGGTTCTGCAGGAAGACGCGGATGCCCGGCACCTGGGCAAGCTTCGGACGCAGCTCCTGGATCACCTCGTCGACCGAGAGACGTCGCTCGGAGCGCGGGGCCAGGCGCAGGATCAAGCTGCCCGTGTTGCCGCCGGCGATCCCGCCGGGCCGGGTGCCCGCGTTGGACATGAAGGCTTCGACCGCGGGCTCGCCGCGCACCACCTCGGCGACGCTCTGCTGCAGCCGCTTCATGGCCTCGAAGGAGATGCCCTCGGCAGCCTCGGTCGGGCCGTAGACGAGGGCCCGGTCCTCGCTCGGGATGAACCCCTTGGGAACGATCTTGAACAGCCAGCCCGTCAGGACCACCACGACCAGGAGAAAGGCGAGGGTGGTGCCGCGGTGGTTCAAAAACCAGCGCAGGCTGCGGCCGTAGAGCCCCACCATCCCGGCGTAGAACCGCTCGGTGGCGGCAAAAACCCGCCCCGCGGGCCGGCCGTCGTCCGGCTTCAGGAAACGGCTGCAGAGCATGGGGGTCAAGGTGAGGGAGACCACCCCCGAGATGAGGATGGCCACCCCGATCGTGAAGGCGAACTCGCTGAACAGGCGGCCCAGGATTCCCCCCATGAACAGGATCGGGATGAAGACGGCCACGAGCGAGAGGGTCATCGAGACGATGGTGAAGCCGATCTCCCGGGACCCGTTCAGGGCGGCCTTGACCGGCCCCTCGCCCATCTCGAGATGCCGGACGATGTTCTCCAGCATGACGATGGCATCGTCCACCACGAACCCCACCGCCAGGATCAGGGCCATGAGGGAGAGGTTGTCGATGTTGTAGCCCAGGAGATACATCACCGCGAAGGTGCCGATCAGGGACATGGGGATGGCGAGGCTCGGGATCACCGTGTAGGCGAGCCGCCGCAAAAAGAGGAAGATGACCAGCACCACCAGCACCAGGGTGAAGATCAGGGTGAACTGGATGTCGCGCACCGACTCTTCGATCGAGGTCGAGGCGTCGGTGATGATGTGCAGCGAAACCGAGGCCGGCAGTTGCTCCTGGATGACCGGCAGGAGGGCCTTGACGCCCCGGGCCACCTCCACGGTGTTCGTCCCCGGCTGGCGTTGAACGGCGAGGATGATGGCGCGCTGGTTGATGTACCAGGCCGCCACCTTGTTGTTCTCGACGCTGTCGTAGACCGACCCGATGTCGCCGATCCGCACCGGGCGTCCCTCGCGATAGGCGACGATGACCGAGCGGTAAGGCTCGGCGTGGGTCAGCTGCCCGCTCGCCTGCAGGGTGAAGGCCTGGTGGGGGCCATAGAGCGTCCCGGTCGGAAGGTTGACGTTGGCGCGGCGGACAGCCTCCGCCGCCTGGTCGATGCCCACCCCCCGCACGGCCATCTCCTGAGGGTCGAGCTGGATGCGCACGGCATATTTCTGGGCGCCGTAGACCTGGACCTGGGCGACCCCGTTCACCATCGAGATCCGCTGGGCCATCAGGGTTTCGCCGTATTCGTGCAGGGTGTAGAGCGGCAGGGTCGGCGAGGTGAGCGCCAGGCGCAGGATCGGCTGGTCGGCCGGGTTGACCTTGCGGAAATAGGGCGGGGTCGGCATGTCCTTCGGCAGCTGGCGGATCACGCGCGCGATCGCCACCTGCACGTCCTGGGCCGCCGCATCGATGTCGCGGTCGAGATTGAACTGCAGGACGATCCGGGCGGAGCCCAGGCTGCTGGCCGAGGTCATGGAGTCCAGCCCGGCGATGGTCGAGAACTCCTTCTCCAGGGGGGTCGCCACCGCCGAGGCCATGGTGGTGGGGTTGGCGCCCGGGAGCTGGGCGGTCACCTCGATCGTCGGGTAGTCGATGTTGGGCAGGTCGCTCACCGGCAGGCGGGTGTAGGCCATGATGCCGAACACCAGCACGGAGACCATAAAGAGGGTGGTCATGACCGGGCGGCGGATGAAGATCTCGGAGAGGTTCATGGCGGATGGCGACTCAGGAGTCTTTGACCTCGACCCGGGCGCCCGGGACCAGGCGCAGCTGCCCTTCGGTGACGACCCTGTCGCCGGGGAGCAACCCTTTTTCGATCACGGTCTCCTCCCCGAGGCTCATCCCCGCCGTGACGGCCCGGGACTCCACGGTGCCGTCGGGGGTGAGCACGAAGACGAAGAGCCCCTCCTGGCCGACCTGGATCGCCACGGCCGGGATGAGGATCGCCTCGGGCCGGGTCGCGAGCGTGAGGGTCGCGGTCACGAACTGCCCCGGCCAGAGCGCCCGGTCGGTGTTGGCGAACTCGGCTTTCAGCAGGATCGTTCCGGTCTGGCTGTTGACCTTGTTGTCCAAAAAGCTGAGCGTCCCGGACCGGGTCAGCGGCGGGGTGCCGGCAATCAGCGCCTCCACCCGCAGGGGGGCTTCCGCCATCCGGGCGGTGATCTCGGCCAGGTGCTGCTGGGGCACCGCGAAGGCCACCTGGATCGGCATGATCTGGGCGATCTCCACCATCCCGCCCTTGTCGTCGGCGGCCTTGATCTGGGAGCCCGCGTCCACGAGCAGCCGGCCGGTGCGGCCGGAGATAGGGGCGGTGATCGTGCAGTAGTCGAGCTGAAGCCGCGCGCGGTCCACATTGGCCCGGTCCGCCGCCACCAGGGCCCGCAGGGCTTCGGCATTCGAGCGGTACTGCTCGTACTTGTCGCGGCTGACGTTGTTCTGGGCCACCAGCTCCGCGTAGCGCCGGGCGTCCAGCTCGGCCTTGTCGGCGAGCGCCATGTCGCGCTCGAGCCGGGCCTGGGCCTCCCGCAGCGCCACCTGGAAAGGGCGCGGGTCGATCGTGAAGAGCAGGTCGCCCTTTTTGACCTCCTGCCCTTCGCGGAAATGGACCCCGATCAGCTGCCCGTCCACCCGGGATTTGACCGCGACCGTGGCATAGGCTTCCACGGTGCCGATGGCCTGGAGCTGGACGGG
>JALOOS010000147.1 GCA_025454275.1 Desulfobacterales bacterium
GCTCATGGACGTGGATCATGCCGTTGCTCCTGAATGGTTATCACTGATGAACATCGCTCTATAAAAAATCGAACCTTTCTTGTCAACTTTCTCCGGCGCTTGAATGCTGGTCGCGAAGGCCCGCTGCTAAAATGCAACGGCAGCCACCGTTGCCCCTCACCCGGCGGGAGGGGCTCGGGGAGAGGGATCTGCCCGCCCTGCGCCGAGATGGTTGACTTTATGCGGGATACGCGCGAAAACGGCACCGTGGAAGGGCCGGTATCCGGCCCCTATTGCCAAGGAGGATTTTCGAGATGATCGATTCGTTCAAGATAGGGATGGCGGCGGCCTGCCGCCTTCTGGTGGGTGTGATGGGGGCGGCCGGTTCCGGCGCACGCGGCCGAGCCCCTCATGATCCCGGCCAGCTTCAGCCAGTTGGCCGAATCGGTGAGCCCGGCCGTGGTCAACATCCGCACCGTGAAGACGCTCAAGGGAGGGGGACCCGTTCTGCGCCACTTCCAGCGGGAGCCCTTCGGCCGCGAACAGCCCTTCCAGGACTTTTTCGAACGGTTCTTCGGCGAGGAGATGCAGCGGGAGTTCAAACAGCCCAGCCTGGGGTCGGGGTTCATCATCGACAGGGAGGGCCACGTGGTCACCAACAACCACGTCATCGAAGACGCCGACCAGATCAAGGTCAAACTGGGCGACGAGAAGGAGTTCGACGCTCAGGTCGTCGGCCGCGACCCGAGCACGGACCTGGCGCTGCTCAAGATCAAGGCCGCCCAGGACCTGCCGGTGGTCAAGTTGGGAGATTCCGCCCAGCTGAAGATCGGCCAATGGGTGGTGGCCATCGGGAGCCCCTTCGGCCTGGAGCGCACCGTGACGGCGGGGATTGTCAGCGCCAAGGGCCGGGTCATCGGCTCGGGGCCCTACGATGACTTCATCCAGACCGACGCCTCGATCAACCCGGGCAACAGCGGCGGGCCCCTGATCAACATGAAGGGCGAGGTGGTGGGGATCAACACGGCGATCGTGGCCAGCGGCCAGGGCATCGGCTTCGCCATCCCCATCGATCTCGCCAAGGGGATCATCGCCCAGCTGAAGTCCGGCGGCGAGGTGACCCGGGGCTGGCTGGGGGTGGCGATCCAGGATGTCAGCCCGGAGATGGCCGACTACTACGGGGTGGAGGCCAAGAAGGGCGTTTTCGTGGCCGATGTGTTCAAGGGCGACCCGGCCGAGGCGGCCGGGATCCGTCCCAAGGACATCATCGTGGAGGTGAACGGGCAAAAGGTCGAGACCACCCGCCAGCTGACGAGCCTCGTGGCCAACATCCCCGTCGGGCAGGCGGTCAAGGTGAAGGTGCTGCGCGAGGGTCAGCCCAAGACCTTCCAGGTGAAGATCGCCAAACGCGATGACACGAAGACGGCCGCGCGCGGTGAGCCGCCCGAGAAGCGCGGCGAGGACCCGCTGGGGTTGAAAGTGTCGGCGCTGACCCCGGAGATCGCCCAGCGCTTCGCTATTGGGGAGACCGCCGGCGTGATCGTCACCGATGTCCAGAACGGGACCCCCGCCGAAGAGGCCGGCGTCCGCGCCGGGGACCTCATCAAGGAGATCAACCACACCCCCGTGGAGTCGGTCGCGGACTACCGCGCGGCGTTGAAGAAGTTCGACAAGGAGAAGACCCTGCAGCTCTTCGTATGGCGCAAGAACGCCGGTTTTCTGGTGCTGAAGCTCACCAAATAGGAATCGGACGCCCCCGGCTCAGCCGGGGGTATCCGATTCCTAGTCGCCGATGGTGCGTTTGACGTCGGGGATGGTCTCGGGTTTGCCGCGGATCATGTAGCGGCTGTCCCGGCCGCGGGCGGTGACGTTCTCGTAGACCCCGTCATCCCGTCTTACGAGCTTGGTGAACCCGAGATCGCGCAGCTCGCTGTTGGTCTTGGGGGTGCTGAGATTGGGGCAGGAGATGAGCTTGCGGACGCCGCCCCCGCAGGCAGGGCAATGCGTTAAGGCTTTTTCCTCGAGGGACTGGCGCCATTCGAATACCCGCCCCAGCCGGCACAAAGCGCCCTCGTGCTCGTATTCATAGACGGGCATCCGACCTCTCCTCCCTTTCATCCCAGGGTCATTCAACCACCTATTATTCTAACCGATCCTGCCGTTTTTTACAACCTGACCGGAATGGGTTTCGCAGCCCCGCCCGCCGGCGGGGCTGCGAAACCAGTTCTAAAGTTTCCCGCTGAAAAGCCGATCGAATGCATACATCACCATCGGCGGGGGGGGAGCCGCTTCGCCCGATCCCTGCGCCGGAGTCGTTCAGGATCGGCGCAGGCACGAAAGAACAGCCCGGGAACCTTATTGCATCGGAGACGGAACGACGTTTTATGAGTCCGACAACGGCCGGAAGTTCATCTGAGGTGGAGCTGAAGCTCAAGGAGGCGGAGACCTGCTATTCCATGGGGATGGCCGAAGAGGCGCTCAAGCTTTACGAAAACGTCATCGCGTCGAGCGATAGCCTCCCTTCGCAGACGCGGCAGACCCTCTCGGAAAAGGTGAAACGGCTAAAACGGGAGATCAAGGAGCAGCAGAGCACGGAACGCCAGGGGCTTTCGCCCGAAGAGATCTCCCTTTTTCGAAAAACCCTGGCCTGCCAGGAGGATATCCCGGCACTGCTCGATGGGGCCGCCGCCCTCAAGGAGCTCGGCCTCATGGAAGAGGCCGTGGCCGAGTACGAAAAACTGCTCGCGCTGGACCACTCGAGCTGCGACTACTCCCGGTCGGACTACTCGCCTGCCAAAATCATCTCCGATTACCTCGCCTGCCTGCTGGAGGTGGCGCAGCCGGACGAGGTCGTGAAGAAAGCCTACAAGATCATCTACCAGCACAACCTCAAAGAAACCGAGGCGGCCGGCCTGAAGTCCTGGCTCGGCCGGCATATGGAATCGCGCGACCAGACGGAGCTGGCCTTCGACCTGTACAAAACCGCCGTCGAGATGAACCCCGGCGACGATGAGGCCGCCGCCCGCCTCGAGGCCCTCAAGGGCAAGCTCGGCAACACCTCGCGCTACGACTACCTCCTGCGCGGCAAGATCGTGAGCACTCAGCAGCTCCAGGAGGCGCTGTCGATCGCCAAGCGCATCAACCGCAGCGTCGAGTTCGTCCTGGTGGACCGCTTCAAGATCGACATCAAGGAGGTCGGCCGATCGCTCTCCTCCTTCTACGGCTGCCCCTTTCGCCAGTTCGACCCCGAGGTACCCGTTCCCTTCGAGCTGATCACCAACCTGAAGAAGTCCTTTCTGCTCTATTATGTGTGGGTGCCTCTGAAATGGGACAAGACCGGGATCGAAATCCTGGTGGACGACCCCAAGGACCTGCGCAAGACCGACCACATCCGGGCCCTGATGGGCAATCAGAAGATCACCTTCGCCGTCGCCCTGAAGGAGGACGTCGAGAAGTACATCCAGCTCTTTTTCGATCCGCGCGCGGAGCGCCAGGTTGAGAAGACGACCGATAACATCGACGAGATCATCCCGGATGTCAGCTTCGAGGAGGAGGTGGAGATCCATGAGGACGCCTCCCTCGACGAGTCCTCCAGCCAGGTCGTCAAATTCGTGGATCAGATCCTGGTGACGGCGTTCCGCAACGGCGCCTCCGACATCCATATCGAGCCCTCCGCGATCACGCGCAAGACCACCATCCGGTTCCGCAACGACGGGGTCTGCTACGAGTACATCCAGGTCCCCAACTCCATGGCCCCGGCCATCATTTCGCGCCTCAAAATCATGTCCGAGCTGGACATCGCGGAAAAGCGCCTGCCCCAGGACGGGAAGATCAAGATGCGGCGCAAGGGGCTCCAGGAGTTCGAACTGCGCATCTCCACCATGCCGACCACCGGCAAGTACGAGGACGCGGTGCTGCGCATCCTGACGCGGACCGGGACCATCCGGCTCGACGACATCGGCCTGAGCGAGCGCAATCTGAGCCTGCTGAAGAAGCTCATCGCCAAACCCTACGGCATGCTGCTCTGCGTGGGCCCGACCGGCTCCGGCAAGACCACGACCCTGCATGCGGCCCTGGCCCAGATCAATCAGCCCGGGGTGAAGATCTGGACGGCCGAGGACCCGGTCGAGATCACCCAGGCGGGCCTGCGCCAGGTCCAGGTGCGGCCCAAGATCGGGCTGGATTTCGCGCGGGTGATGCGGGGCTTTCTGCGGCTCGACCCGGACATCATCATGATCGGTGAAATGCGCGACAAGGAGACCGCCTCGATCGCGCTGGAGGCCGCGCTGACCGGGCACCTGGTGCTTTCGACCCTGCATACCAACAACGCCCCCGAGACCCTGACGCGGCTGGTGGAGATGGGAATGAGCCCCTTGAACATCTCCGATGCCTTTCTGGGTGTGCTCGGCCAGCGCCTGGTGCGCCGCCTGTGTCAGGCCTGCAGCGAGAGCTACCATCCCGGCGAGGAGGAGTTCGAAGACCTGGGCATGGACTACGGTCGCGAAGCGTTCTCCGCGGCCGGGTACACCTACAGCCCCGGTTTCACCCTCCGGCGCACGTCCGGATGCGAAAAATGCAACGGCTCCGGCTTCAAAGGACGGATCGGGATCCATGAGCTGATGGAGGCCACCCACGCGATCAAGCTCCTGATCAAGAAGGGCGCGACCTCCTTCGATCTGGCGCGGCAGGCCGCCCAGGATGGGATGACAACCCTGAAACAGGACGGGATCCAAAAAATCACAGCCGGCATCACCAACATCCGTGAGGTCCGGCGCGTGTGCGTTGAATGATCTCCCGGCAGGCTCCGGGGGATCCACCGGTGAGAGGTGGGATATGCCCCGCAAAGCGTTGGTGGTCGACAGCGATTTTTTCTTCGTCGAGTTTTTGAGCCGCCTTCTCGAAGAACGCGGCTACTTCGTGCACAAGGCCTACGACGGCAAACAGGGGATCGCCGGCCTCGACCAGGGGCCCTACGACATCATGTTCGCCGACCTGGTGATGCCCAAGGTGAACGGGCGCCAGTTCTTTCACGTCGCCCGGCGCCGGTCCAACGGGCGGTGCTGCCCGCTGGTGGCGCTCTCCGGCACCTTGATCGAACAGATGGAGGCCCTGGATGAGATCGGGGCCGACTACTTCATCGCCAAAGGGCCCTTCGAAAAGTTGTCCGTGCAGCTGAACGATTTCATGACCGGTCTGGAGAGGCGCCCGGGCTTGCCGCCGGCCGAAAAGAAGATCCTCCAGACCGGCAGCGTCTTTCCGCGGCGCGATGCGGTCGAGCTCCTGGGGTCGCTCGAATTCCAGCAGGCCGTGATCGAGCGCCTCGGGGTGGGGGTGATGATCGCCGACAAGGACACTCGCATCCTCCATGCCAACCCGGCGGCACTCGCGGCCCTGAACAAAACCCTTCTCGAGGCCCTCAACACCCCCATCCTGGCTCTTTTCCCTCCGGAGTGTTCCGCGGA